>SLSP01000288.1 GCA_007130345.1 Thermoflexales bacterium | reverse complement strand
TGCCATCCGAAGGGCGTTAAACCGCCCTGGGGGGTGCCCTTTTGAACAGCTTTTTAACCCGTTTTAACGGGTTTTGGATAGCAGCCGTCGAATTCATTCGGCGGCTAACAAAAATCCGATTTTTCCACACGCGACCTACTGAATATATGAAATTCGCACGCGGAAAATCTACATCTCGTATCAGGTTTCTAAAAAATCGGATTTTTTAGAGTGCTTTCAGTCACCCCCTCATCGCTCCCCGCGTTCCGCGCGCACATGGACGGTGCTACCATCGGAGATGACGTGGATCACGCCGTGCTGGTCGGTGCGGTAGACGGGTTTGTCCATTACGCGGGCCAGGACGACGGGCGCGGGATTGCCGAAGCGGTTGTCGGCTCCCACGCTGATGATGACCACTTCGGGGTTGACGGCCTGGAGGAAGGCAGGCGTGGCCGCGGTTGCCGCGCCGTGACGCGGTAGCAGCAGCACGGAGCTGGCGAGGTCGTGGGCGTGCGCGGCGACCAGGGCTTCTTCCACGACGGTTGTGGCGCTGCCCGGCAGCAGGATGGAGGTGTCGCGGTACACCAGCCGCAAGACCGTCGCGCCTTCGGGTGATTCGGGTGGCGGCCAGAAGGCGTACAACGTCACCTCCGGCTCCAACTCCCAGGCGACGCCGGCCCAGAGGATGCCCACCGATTCCGCCGGGCGCGCGGCCAGCAGGTCGTGCCACCGCTCGAAGGCGCTGCCTTGCCCCGTCGCGCTGCTCACCGCCACGAAATCCACCTGATACCGCTCCAGCACGGGCACCAGCCCGGTGACGCGCCCCATATCCGGCGCGGTCAATATCACCATGTCCAGCCGCCGTTGCCAAAAGGGCAGCCGCCGCCCCAGGTGCGCGAGGGTTTGCGGCGCGTCCGGCCCGCCGTCGATCAACACGGTGCGCCCGCGTGGGGTGCGCACGAAGATCGCGTCGCCGTGCCCCACGTCCAGGAAATAGACGTGTAGCCGTCCGTCGGGCGCGCTCACCGCGGCCATTATCAGCAGGACGACGAGCGCGCCGCCAGCGGCCATCTGCCAGCGTGCCACATGCCGCGCGCGTGTCCGCCACGCCCGCCGCGCTTCTGGCGCTTGCCTGACCCACCACGTCCCCGCGATCAGCAGCGCGTAATAGCCCCACACTAGCGGCAATGTTACCTGTTCCAACTGGAGCGCGGCGAAGGGGAGGCGCGCGGTCAGGCGCACGACCTCGACGATGTAGGCCAGGAATACCCAGGCGATCCAGGCCACGAGTTGCCCCGCCGGGCGGAAGACAAATGCCAGCAGGAGCGCGGCTCCGCCAAAGAGCATCCCATACGCCTGAAACGGCATAATCAGCAGGTTGGTCAGCAGTGTGACCAGGGAGATTTGCCGGAAGATGCCGATGATCAGCGGGATGGTGGTGATTTGCACCGCCAGCGTCACGATGAGGGCATCGCTGAACCATCCGGTGAGCCGCCGGGCGGTCTGGGGCGCGGCGAAGTACGCGCACAGCCGTTCAAATTGGCGGTTGAGCGGGCGGGTGTAGAAGATCAGCCCGGCCGTGGCGGCCATGCTGAGTTGAAACCCCACATCCCAGAGGGCATGGGGATTGAGGAGCATCAGGAACAGGGCCGCGCCGGCCAGCGATGTGGGCGCGTGCGTCCTGCGGTATTCGCGGCGGGCGAGAATGGCGACCGAGGCCATCACCGCCGCCCGCAGCACCGAAGATGACGCGCCGACCATGACGGCGTACAGCCACAGGCCGCCGAGCGCGGGCCATGTGGCGCGGTGCGCTCCAAACGCGCGCCGGGCGAGGGAGACTAAGAGGCCGGCGATGAGGGCCAGATGATAGCCGGAGATGGCGACGATGTGGCTGGTGCCCGTCCTGGAGAAATCCTCGCGCAGTGCGCCGGGGATGCCGGTGCGGACGCCGAGCAGCATACTCGTCAGCAAGGAAGCCTGGGGTTCGGGCAGCATGATCTGCACCAACTCCACCGCGCGCGCCTTGAAGCGGAAGAGCGCGTCGAGCAGCGGACTGGCTTGTTGCGCGGCCAGCACCGTCACCTCCGCGTGCCGGAGCATCGCGTGGATGCCCTGGCGGGCCAGGTAATCGGCATAAGAGAAGGTGTCGAAGACGGGCGGTTCTTCCAGCCGTCCGATGGCGGAGATTCGGTCGCCATATTGGGCAGGCGTGTAGACCGGCGCGCGTACCAGCACCTTCCCGTGAACCTCGCGGGTTTCGCCGTTGGGGAAGGTGATGTGCTCGACATCCAGGCGTAGGTTGGTGTGCGTGGCGCGGCGGTCGGGTTCGGCGCGGAGCACGCCTTCGACTGTGACCTCGCCGAGGCGGCGGTAGTAGGCCACATGCGCCGCGTCAATGCGGGGTTGCGCGATCTCGAAGCGGAACGCGCCCAGCAGGAGTCCCAGGGCCACCAGCACGCCGCGCCGCGCCCAACGCGCATCAGTCCATCCGACCCATAAAACCAAAGCTGCTGGCAGAGCCAGCAGCAGCCAGACAATATCAAACAGCGCGGCTTGAGCCAGCAGAATACCGCTGGCCCAAGCTATGGTGAACCACATTAAGGGGGTCATAACTCGCAGTAGCGCAAAACTAACCCTGTGACAAGAAGAAGCCCCCGGTTGATTTCAAGTATGGACACGGATTTACACGGAAAAACACGGATTTTTTTTGGGTTTTATCCGTGAAATCTGTGTTCATCCGTGTCCCAAACAGGGTGACTTTTGCGGTATTGCCATAACTCACCCTGGAAATCACCTGGGCTGGCGCGTCCAGCCTTCAGCCTCCAGGCAGAAAAGGCAACCGTTATCCGGCAATCGCCTCGCTGAGTGAGCGAATATCGTAGAAGGGGCCATCTTCTGGGGTCACGCGCAGCACGCGCAGCGACGCCAGCGGATATTCCTCACCTTCCACTTCAATATACCCCTTCTCGCGGTCGAAGAAGCTGTAGTGCGAACCGTTCTCGTTATCGAACTGCCGCCGGACTTCGGCCTCGAAGGCTTCCGCGCGATCTTGCCCGATGATGACCATAAAGTCATCGTTGCCCAGGTAGCCCAAGAAATCCATCTGGGTATCGGTATCGCCGAGGGCCTCCGCCATAATCCGCGCCGCGCCGCGCAGCAACTCCTGCCCCGCGAGGAAGCCATAACCATCGCGGAAGGGTCCGACGTGCAGTATCCGAAAGCGGAAGAGGCACCACTTGCCTTCGGGATCGCGGAGCAGCGCGCGGAGTTGATCTTGCACCAACCGCCCGGCCGGAAGTCCGGTGGTGGGATCGGTGGTGCTCTCTTGGTTCGCGCGATTGATGGCATTGCGCACCCGCAATGCGACCAGGTCTGGATCGAAGGGGCTGGCAATGAAATCGTTGGCCCCGATGTCCAGGCCGCTGAGGCGCTCCTGCCGATTGTCCTCATCGCCGAGCATCATCAGGAACTCGTGCTGCGTGCGCTTGATCGAGCGCAGCTTCTCGACGACCTTGAATCCCGGCATATCGGGCAGGCTGGTGCTGATGAGCACGACTTGCGGCATCGAGCGCACGGCGGCCTGGATGCCATCCTCGCCATTCTCGGCCTCGTAAACTTCAATGCCAACTTCTTCGATTTGCTTCTTGAGTAACTCGCGGTTGCCTTGATGGTCTTCAATAATTAGTACGCGACCTTCCACGTTCCACTCCTTACTAGACAATTTGACGCTGGTTGATATCCATCATCCATTTAGTACTACTCTCATTATATGAAGGAATGTCAGACACGTCAAGTTGGTTTTTGACCATGCCCCCAGTTGCTTTAAGGCGCATTTCGTGGCAAGATATAGATGGCTGAGGGGATAAACGTCATCACGCTTGACGATCCGCACACTTTTAGCAGAGGAGGAGATCACAATGAATGGATCACGTCAGTACGCATTCTCTTGGGAGTTGCTGGGCGATATCGAATTGGGCCGCCCGAATCTGGGCCGGTACACCCGCCTCGAAATCTATCGGCTGATGCAATTTTGCTTCCGCGATGTGATGGAACGCGAATTGGGCACCGAAGAAGCCGACCGCATTTTTTACGAGGCCGGGTACCTGGCCGGGAGCGCGTTCTATACTCACGAGCTAGGCCACTTTGACACGTTTGAGGCGTTTGTCCAGGGACTCCAGATCGCGCTCAAGGATATGGGCGTGGGTATTTTGCGCGTCGAACAGGCCGATATGGAGCAGGGCCGCTTTGTCCTCACCGTTTCCGAAGACCTGGACTGCTCCGGCTTGCCGGAACTGGATTACGAGATCTGTGTCTACGACGAAGGCTTCATCGCCGGGCTGCTGGAGAGCTTTACCGAGAAGCGGTTCAAGGTCAAGGAGATCGATTGCTGGTGTACGGGGGATCGCACCTGCCGTTTCACCGCTGAAGTGGTGGCTTAATGCCCCAGACGGACGCTGAGTTACGCGCGCTGCACGCGAGTCTGACCGCGCTCCTGGAGCATCCCACGCCAGAAGCCGAGGCGCAGTTCGCGGCCTGTCTGCGACCGTTTCAGGCATCTGCGGAGACGGCGGAGGTCGTGAACGCGATCCGGCACGCGGTGCATCAGGGGCCGCCGCCGCTATCGCCGGCATTAGCGCACCGCGCCGACTTGCAAACCCTGCTCGATGACATCGCGGCCTTGCAGCAGTTCATTCTGGCGCTCGGCAAAGGCGATCTTAGCCAGGCGCTGGCGTTGCGCGGGCTGATGGCCGGCGGGCTGAAGTCGCTCCAGGCCCATCTGCGCCATCTCACCTGGCAGACGCAACAGGTTGCCAAGGGGGACTTCGGGCAGCGCGTGGACTTTATGGGCGACTTCTCCGAGGCGTTCAACGCGATGGTTGACGCGCTGCACGAGAGTCAGGCCCGCCTCAAACAGCGCGAGCGCGAACTATCCCAGACCAACGCCGAATTGCGCAACGAGATCGCCGAGCGCCGGCGTATTGAAGCGCAGATCAAGCGGGCCAACGCGGATCTGCAACGGCGCGTCACCGAGCTATCCTTCTTCAACCGCATCACCCAGGCGTTGGCTAATCAGACGCGCCTGGACGAGGCGCTAGAGATTGTGATCCGCGAGACCGTCATCGCCTTCAAGGGCTTGACCGGGGCTATCGGCTTGCTGGACGAGGCGCGGGAAGGGCAGACCCTCATCGCCATTTACAATGTTTGGGACGATGGCCCGCCCACCGAACCGATTTATCTCCCTCTGGATGAAGACCTGCCCGCGCAACGGGTGCTCGAAACCGGGCAATCGCTCATCGTCGCAGATATGTTTAACGATCCGCTGAACGCGCTCAATCGCGCGATGGCCGTTGAGTACGGTATGCGCTGCAATCTGACCACGCCCTTGCGCGTGCGCGGCGAGATTATCGGCACGTTTTCCGTGGCGCGGCACAAAGACGAACCGGTATTCACCGCCGAGGATGCCAAATTGGCGCAAACCGTCGCGGGGCAAATCGCCCAAACGCTGGATAACATCCGCATGTTTGAGGATATGCGCCAGGCGCGTGAGACCGCCGAAGCCGCCAATCGCGCCAAGAGCGCGTTCCTGGCGAACATGAGCCACGAACTGCGCACGCCCCTCAACGCCATCTTGGGCTTCAGCGAACTGCTCTCCCGCGATACCAGCCTCACGACCAAGCAGACGCGCAACCTGGAGATCATCAACAGCAGTGGGGAGCACCTCCTCGCCTTGATCAACGACGTGCTGGAACTCTCCAAAATTGAATCCGGGCGCGTGGAAGTCCAGCCGCAAGCCTTCGACCTTTTCGAGACCCTGGAAAGTCTCGCGGATATGTTCCGCCTGCGGGCGACGCAGCGCGGCATCACGCTGGCGATGGTGTGCGATCAGGAAACTCTGCCCCAATACATTACCGCCGATCTCGGCAAACTGCGGCAGGTGCTCGTCAACCTGCTCGGCAACGCGATCAAATTCACGCCGGAGGGCCGCGTCACGCTGCAAGTGTGTCGGGACGCTCCGCCAGAGGATACGGAGGCCGCGCCGGAGGCGGCGTGGTTGCGCTTCGAGGTGGCGGATACCGGGGTGGGCATCGCGCGGGATGAGCTAGGGCAACTGTTCCAGCCCTTTGTGCAGACCACCAGTGGGCGGGATGCGCAACAGGGCACCGGATTGGGGCTGTCCATCAGCTACAATTACGTGCGGATGCTTGGGGGAATGTTGCAGGTGACGAGCGCGCCGGGCGAGGGGACGTGCTTCAGCTTCAGCGTGCCGGTCACGGTGATGGCGGCCCCCGAATCCGCCCCGGCACGCGCGTCCGAGGGGGATGAACGCGCGCTCACCTCGGCTGCCCACCGCATCCTGGTCGTGGAAGACGACGCCGTGAACCGGCTATTGCTCTCGCAGCTCTTGAACTTCGGAGAAAATGATGTGCGGATGGCCGAGCATGGGCAGGAAGCGCTAGAGATTTGGGCGACGTGGCGCCCGCAGCTTATTTTTATGGATATGCGGATGCCCGTGATGGATGGCCGCGACGCGACACGGCACATTCGGGCTTCCGCGCGCGGGGATGAGCCGGTCATCATCGCCCTCACGGCGCACGCCTTTGAGGAAGACCGCCAGGATTTCCTGGATTGGGGCTGTGATGACTTCATCCGCAAGCCGTTCCGCGTGGAGGAGATTCAGGACGCGGTGCAGCGGCACTTGGGCATGGGCCAGGACGCCGCGAGCGACGCGGCCCCGGATGTTTCGCTGGCCGCATTGCCGGCGGATCTCCGGGCGCGGCTCCGGGAAGCCGCCATCCACGCCGATATCGGCGTGCTCTACACGCTGCTCGACGAGATCGCGGCGGACTTCCCGCCCCAGGCGGACATGCTCCGCGCCTGGACGGACAACTTCGCCTACCAAGACATCCTCGCGCGCCTCGACGCGGCGGAAACGTCGTAGTATGTGCGGCGGGAGTCCCCCTCAGTCAACCCTGCTCAGAGCGGATCGTCAGATCCGCGACTATACGTTGGAGCGGGGAACCCTAAAAAATCCGATTTTTTAGAACCTTGATACTACAGATGGATTTTTCGCGTGCGAATTTCATACAGGTAGTAGATCGCATGTGGAAAAATCGGATTTTTTGGGCTTTCTTCAGGGGACTCAGGGTATTCGCCGCGCACCTCACTGCGCCGGGCAGCGCGTCTCGTTGACGCGGTTCCCTTCGATGAGGAACGCCTCCGGGATCACGGCCCGCGCATCGCACCACAGAGCGTGCTCGCCCTGAGAGATGACCAGGCGGCCATCGGGCACGGTGGGCATCGCGCCATCTCGCAGCGTCAACCCATAGCGGGCGTAGTAGATGCTGGTATGGCTCAGGCGCGCGTCGGCCTGCGGGCCGAGGATCAGGCCGTACCAATCGCCGGGCAGCGCCTCTGTCAGCCCCCGCGTCGTCGCGCCGCCGACGCTGCCATCGCGGAGCGAGGTGAAGATCACCGGCAGATGCACTTCGCCGGGCGCGCGCAATCCGCCAAGCACGGTCAGCCGACTGCCGGGGCTGCCCTTGACCACCACGCCCGCTCCCAGGCGCAGCGTGACCCCTTCGGCTACGGTCACGTTGTCTTGCAGGATGCGCACCACCTGACTTTCGCGCTCGCCGAGCAGCGGCCAGACGTGATCCTGGACGATGTCGCCGCCGAGCACGACCATCCCGTTGCGGGCGTTGTCCGTCAAATTGAGGCCGCGCATCTCTGGCGTGGCGTTGGGCGTGATGTAGATCGCCGCCCGGTCGCTCTCCTGGACATCGAGGGTGTTGACGCGCGGCGCTCCATCCAGAATCCACAGGGGCGCGTAGCGCACGATGCTGTTTTGGAGCACCGACGCGCGATCCAGGCCGTCCAGGACGACGCCGCCCCAGGCCCGCGTGTCGCGGGGACTGGTGCCTTGCACCGTCGCGCCGCCGTGCCGGTCATCATACAATGAAGTGAACACGATTTTGCTGGCTGCCGTGCCGCCCCCGACGGCGTTCAGCGTCCCCTGCACCACCAGCTTGCCCTGCGGTTCGAATTTCAGCACCACGCCGGCGGCGATGGACAGGGTGGCCTCGTCATCGACGACGATCACGCCGCGCACTACCCGCGTCACCTGGCCCCCCGGCGCGGTGATATATTCCCACGTCCGCGTTTCGCGCCCGGAGATGATGCCGCCGCGCATTTCTAGCGCGTCGCCGGGCACGTTATCCACGAAGAGCAGGTTGTGCAATGTTGGGAAGGCGTCAATATCCACGCGCATCGGGTAGGACGCGCCATGCGCCACCGTCACCGTCATCACTTCCGGCGCGCTGTTCTGTACCGTGATGGCCGGCTGGCGATTGCCGGCATAGGCCACCAGCGACTCGCGCAAGTAGCTTCGCTCGCTGCTGCCCGCGAAGGTGATGCCGCCCCAATCGCCGGGTTGGGGATCCCAGGCTTCCAGATACGTGACGCCGCCCACTGTCTCGCGGCTGTCATAGGCCGAGGTGAAGGACACGCCGGCGGCCTTCAGCAGCCCCTCGACGCGCAGGCCGGGAATCTGCCCCTCGCCCGGCTGCCAGAACTTGACCACCGCCCCCGGCGCGATCTCCAGCGTGGCGGTATCGGCTACTCGCAGCGGCCCGGTCACAATGTAGACGAAGTCCGCCGGCCACGCGATCTGTTCGGCGGTCAGCGTGCCGCCGCGCACCTCGATGCCCTTGAAGGGATTGCGCGCCACGTCCACCCGCTCCAAAACGGGCAGCGCGTTGCCATCGACGCTGATGGGGAAGAGGCGGCTATCCCGAATGGTCACATGTGCCAGGCGGGGCGGGCGGCCCTCCAGGCGCAGCGCGCGATTGCCCGCGTAGGCGATCTCGGCGTGGCTGATGAGCGTATCGCCGGCGGGATTGCGCAGCCGCAGGCCCTCCCAGCCGCCGGGCGTCTCGTTGGCCGCGCTCAAGGTGACGATCCGCCGCGCCGCGCCGCACACGTACAGGCCGCCGCGCACGTCCAATGCCGCGCCTTCGGCAAAGAGCACCCGCGCGCCCGGCTCAATGAGCAGCCCGCGCCCTTCGGGTACCACCAACGTCTGCGCCACGCGATAGGTCTGGTTGGCGGAGAAGATCGTATCCGCCGCCAACGCACCGCCCAAGTTCTCCGTGGCGGTTTCCGGCACGAAGCGGCTGAAGTCGAAATCACGACATTCCGGGCCGATGGTGATCTCCAAGCCGCCCTCGGTGGGAACCGGCGTGCCGGGCTGCAACACGACGAAGTAGTAGGCCAGCAGCCCCAGGATCACCGGCAGGCCCAGGACGCCGAAGAGGGCGCGCGTTTCGAGCAGCTTGAAGCGCCGCCGCGTGGGGGGGGGCGTTTCATCGATCATCTCGGCCATCGGCGAGGCAGCCTTTGGGGGGGCGGCTTCGGGTTCAGTATCCTCCGGCGCCTTTCGCTTGCGCCGCTTCAGGAGCTTGCCCGGCAGCGCGAGGGCGCGCTTGAGCACGCCGCGCTTTTCCTCATCCGCGCTCGCGGGGGCCAGCAGTTCCGCTTCCAGCGACGCAGCGGATGATGGCGCGGCCTCGCGGGCGGTAGGGGGCGGCTCTGTCGGAAGCGTGATCAGACGCGGGCGGCGGGACACGGACGCGGGACGCGGCGCGGGGGCCGGTTCGGGCGCGTCCTCTTCCTCATCGTCATCCCCAAAAAAGTTGCTGCGGAAATCGTCGTCCGGGAGAGCGAACCCGCCGGTTTCCTCCGCCTCTTCTTCATCTTCCGCGAAGAACATCGAGACGCCATCCAGCAAATCGTCTTCCACCGGCTGCCCAGAGGGCTTCTGGACGGGCGCGGGTTGCGGCGCGGGGTCTGGCTCTGCCCCGAAATCGAAGCCCCAATCCGGTTCCGGTTCGACTACGGGCGCGGGTGGCTTCTGACCGGTCAACTCGGCCATCGCCTCGCGCGCCGATTGGTTGTCCGGCTCGATGCGCAAGACCTGACGCAGACAGTCCTTGCGCTTCTGGTCGTCATCCACAACTTTGGAGAGCCACAACCAGGCCCACGCATTATCGCTATCGACGTGAACCACCTGGATCAGCAATTTCCGCGCCTTCGCGTTATCCCCGGCGCGGGCGGCTTGAATGCCTTGTAACAGCAAATCGGAGGTATCGGCCATGCTATGCCTCCTACGGCTTAACGCAATGGTGTACTGGATAGCGGCGCATTGGCACGCGCCGTGTTCTACCTCATATAATAGCACGATTTTCTATTCTGATACAGTGGCGGTGGTGTGGAAAATGGCTATACTCAGAGTAGACTCTACTGAAAGAACCCTAAAAATCCGATTTTTTCACACGCGACCTACTACCTATATGAAATTCGCACGCGAAAAATCTATCTGTAGCATCAAGTTTCTAAAAAATCGGATTTTTAGGATTTTTAGGGTTCTTTCAGTAGAGTCAACCCTGTGACAAGAAGAAATCCCCGGTTGATTTCAAGTAAGGACACGGGTTTACACGGAAAAACACAGATTTCTTGGTTTTATCCGTGAAATCTGTGTTTTTCCGTGTCCCAAACCAGGTGACTTTTGCGGTATTGCGAGTAAAGCGTTGTTGTCGCGCTGATGTGGACAGATTCAGGAGGTTGCGACGAGGCCCTCCTCGCGGAAACTCGCGGCGAGCACAATGGCAGCGGCGTTCAAAGCTTCTGTACGGTTAAACTCGGCGTCTCAAGCGTAGCCATAGCCGTTCTCCTTAACCCTTCTCCCCAGCGATCTGAGCCAGCAGGAAAGCGCGCAGCGCGGCAAAGGCCAGCGCGCCGGTGGTGTGGCCCTTATCCAGCACGGTGACGCGCGCCGGATCGTAGCACACCTTCTGCCGGTCGTAGACGATGATGGCGTCGTGGCGCATCAGCAGCGCGGCGACGTTATCATCGGGGACGGCGGCGAAGGCCTCCTCGAAGTTGAGCACGCGCCGGAGGGCGTCCGGGTGCGCGCGCGCGGCCGGCCCGGTCAAGCGGCGATACGCGGAATGGGTGAAGACCGCATCCAGCGCGGCCCCGGCCATCAGCGGCGCGTAGTGATCGGCGGTATTGTGATGCGCCCGGTGCAGGTTCGTGACCCATCCGCCCAGACTGACGCCGGAGAGCAGCACTCGTGGGCTGCCCTGTGCCCGGCTCCACTGTATTAGTGCCTCGGCCAGCTTGACCGACACGGCGAGCATCGCGGTAAAGTTGCGCAGTTTTGTCATCTGCTCCATATACGTTTGCAGCGAACGGTGAAAGGGCGCGCGGAGCGCGATCAGATTGGCGGCAAAGTCCCGCCGGTGATCCAGCACCACGTTCTTGAAGCTGTTCTTGCTGAACCGGCCAAAATCGAAGGGCCGCTCGTTGTTGCCGTGATGGTAGATGAGGGTGGGATGCTCCGGGCCGCGCCATTGCGCCACGTAGAACGCCGGGTCGAGCGTTCCGGCGGGCGTCTCCGCCGGCGTCTCGTAGATGCCCTCCCCGGCGATGTGGGGCAGGCTCACGCTTGTCTCCGCCAACAGAGCGCCCAAGTCCGGGCTGGTCACGCTCCGCGCAAAGAACTTGCGGCGACCGGCCAACATCGCCCCCAGGGTTACGGCATAGTGATCGAGAAAGCGGTGTATGTTCATACGGACGGTTGACTCCCTTGAAAAAAGGCAAAAATCCGATTTTTCCACACGCGACCTACTACCTATATGAAATTCGCACGCGAAAAATCTATATCTAGCATCAACTTTCTAAAAAATCGGATTTTCGCCCTTTTTTCAGGCGAGTCATAAATTAGTGTCGTCTGGGTCTCCGTGTCGCGGTAGTGGGTTTGACGCCTGACAGGCAATCGCGCGCACCGCGACACCGTCAAGCAAGGTTCTGTTTCTC
>SLSP01000180.1 GCA_007130345.1 Thermoflexales bacterium | reverse complement strand
GAGGCAGAATCCCGGCACACACAGCAACAGGCCGACCGGGTGCGCTGGGCGGCGGCTTTTGGCAGTACCGTTATCTCCATACGTCGGCGCGACGAATTGATGCTGCGTCTGGTGCGGGAACTGGCGCAGACTTTCGACCTCTACGCCGTCAACCTGTTCCTCAAAGCCGAGCGCGGTGATGTCCTGACGTTGGGGGCGGCGGCCGGCGAGCGGAGCGCGGTGCTGATGCAGTCTCACTGGGAGCTTCCGGTCGGCGGGCATCTGTTGCCGGCTCGCGTGGCGCAGATTGGCACCGAACAGGCTGCGTTTATCAGCTCCGGTGAACTCCCGGAGTTCCCTCGCACCCGCGTCGAAGTCGCGCTACCGCTGGTCACGCGGGGAGAGCTGCTCGGCGTGCTGGACATCCACGCGACGCGCGCCGCGTTCTCGGATGATGACCTGCAACTCTTCCGCGTGGTGGCCGATTACGCGACCACGTCGCTGGACGTGCTGCGGCTGTTGGAGGAATCCGACCGGCAGATGGAGGAGATGCGCGCGCTGTACGCGCAATATACGACGGCCTCGTGGCGCTCCGTGCTGGAGACCGAAGCGACGGAGGCTTATAGCGTCGGCGATCTGGACGCCGCCTCGGTGCAGGAGTTGGCGCTGGAGGCTATGCAGGCCGCCGCGCCGCGCGCGGCCTCGCTGGCACAGGACGGGTATCTGCTGGTCGTGCCCCTCATCGCGCGCGACCTGTCTCTGGGCTATCTGGCCTTCCGCCGCTCCGCGCGCCGGGGAGATTGGGACGCAGGAACCCGCGCGTTGATCGAGACGGCGGCGGAACGCCTCGCGCTGGCGCTGGACAACACGCGCTTGCTCATCGAAGCGCGCCAACAGGCGCTCTATGAGGAGCAACTGGGCCACATCGGCGACGTGGTGTGGAGCAATCCGAGTGTGGAGATCATCATGGAACGCAGTGTCAAGGAGCTAGGGCAATTCCTGGGGGCCAGCGAGGTCGCGCTGTACTTCACCCCGACTGATGAGGCGCAGGAGGTGCGGGAATGACCCTCACGCCCTTGCAGCAAGCGCTACAGATGTTCTCCTTTTTCTCCGCGCTAGTGCAGTTGATCCTGGCCCTCTACATCCTGGGCCTCAACGTCCGCCACACGGCGAACCGGCTGGTCAGCACGCTGTTCATGGTGCTTTCTATGAATAGCATGAGCATGGGATTGCTGCTTGGCGCTACGGCGGCCCATCAGATACGGACCGCGACGCTGTTTTTGGCCGCCACCAACCCCCTGATCGGCCCGCTCCTCTTTGTTATCGCCATCTTCCTGCTCCATCCGGAGTGGTTCCGCGGGCGCGGACGGGGGGGGTGGTATCTCCTCCTGGTTCTGACAGTTTTACCTTTGCCTTTGACCTTCGTGGATGCGGTCTGGAATACCAACTTGTGGTACACCGGCGTGCCTGCCGATTATGCCGGCGGCTTTGTGAGCCTGCACGAGTATGCCGGTGGAAGCCTGGGCCTGCCTATTCGCATCCTCTCGATGTACGCTATGCCTTTCTTGACGTTGGCCCCCCTCCTTTATATAGGCTTCTGGGAAAAGCCTGTCGCGTCTGAGAAACGCACCCTGGCTATTTGGCTGATGGGCGCGCAAGTGGGCGCGTTGGTGATTCAGTTTGGCCTGTGGCCGGTCTTATCCGCAGAGGCGGCCATCATGGCGACCAACACCGTCTTCGCCGTCCTGTACGGCTACGTGGCCTTCCGGCAGATGCTTTCGGAGCGGCGGTTGCAGCGCGGCAGCCTGCGCGTGCGCTTGACGGCGCTGATGCTCTCCATCGCCCTGCCTATCTTGGTGTCCGTGGTGCTGCTGCTGATCAACCAGGCCCGCGCGCTGCTGGAGCAGACGGAGTTCCGCCGCTTGGAGGCCATCAACCGCTCGCTGGTGGTGCATACGGACTCCTGGCTGAACTTCAACATCGGGGCGCTGGAGCAATTGACCGAGGACTCCCAAATTATCCTGATGGATCAGCGCGCGCAGGCCCCGGTGCTGCGCGCGGTCGCGGCGGCTTACCCGCACATCTCATTGGTCAGCACCGTCGATGCCACCGGAATGAACGTGGCGCGCAGTGATACCCGCTTGCCGCTGGACTACAGCTCGCGCCAGTGGTTCCTGGAGATTCTCGCTGGCGAACCGGGCGCGTTTCAAGTCCTGGCGAGTCGCAGTCTGGGACGCACGGCCCTGGTGATCGCGCTGCCCATCCGTGATACCAACGAGAGGTTGTTGGGGGCGGTGATGATGGAGATCGCCCTCACTGATATAGTGCGCGAGCTTCAGCTTCCTCCGGTTGGAGAGGGCGGCATAGTCTATCTCGTCGATAGCGAGGATAATGTCGTGGCGCATCCCGACACAACGTTCATCGCCCGCGTGAACCGGATCAGCAATCCCGCCGTGGATTTGCTGCGCGCCGGCGAGCGCGGCGACGTCCGGTTCGACTGGTCGGGAGAACTGTGGTGGGGGCACATCAACGCTCTGGATAATGGCTGGGGTGTCGTCGTGCAGCAGCCCGAAGCCGAAATTATGGCCTCCTTGCAGCAGTTCCGTCAGATTACGTTGGTTATCTTGGGGGCCGGGGCCGCGCTGATCTTCGTCTTCCTCGGTTTGGCGGTACGGCAAGCCTTCGCGCCCATCATCCAGTTGACCGAGACGGCCATCGCCATTGCCGAAGGCGACATCACCCGCACCGCGCCGGTGCAGAGCGCGGACGAAATCGGCACCCTGGCGGAGGCTTTCAACAGCATGACGGCGCAGTTGCGCGAGTCGATAGCCTCGCTGGAGCACCGCGTGGCCGACCGCACCCGCGAGTTGGAGCGCCGCGCCGAGTATCTGGCTGTGACCGCCGGGGTGAGCCGCGTCGTCGCCTCCATCCTGGATGTGGATGACCTCCTGGAGCGCGTGGTCACGCTCATCTCCGAGCGCTTCGACTTCTACCACACCGGCATTTTCCTGCTGGATGTCGCCGGAGAGTGGGCCGTGTTGCGCACGGTTTCGTCGGAGGGCGGGCGGCGGATGCTGGAACGCGGCCATCGCCTGCGCGTCGGCGAGCAGGGCATCGTCGGATACGTCTCCGGCACGGGCCGTCCGCGCATCGCTCTGGATGTGGACGAGGATACCGTGTGGGTCGAGAACCCGGATCTGCCCCTCACGCGGTCGGAGATGGCGTTGCCCCTGGTGATTGGCGAGCAGGTCATCGGCGTGCTGGATGTGCAATCCACCGAAGCCGAAGCCTTTACAATGGAAGATGTGACCACGCTGCAAATCCTGGCGGATCAGATTGCGGTGGCGATTCAGAATGCGCGCCTATTCCGCGAAAGCCAGCAATCGTTGCGGGAGATGCAGCGTGCCTACGGGCGGCAAGTCCGCGAGGGCTGGGAACGGCGGATTTTGACGCAGGTGGGGTATCAGTACACGCCCGCTGGCGGCGGACGCTCCCTCGCACCGGATAGTGCCCACGCGGTGCGGATTCCCGAAGGGGCCGGGCATCGGGTGCTCGAAGATAATACCCTCCTGGTGCCGTTGCGTCTGGTGGGAGGCGTCTCGTTTGGCGCGTTGCGCCTCCGCCGCGATCTTGCGCACCCCTGGCTCTCCCAGGAGATCGACTTCGTGGTCAAGGCCGCGCAGGACATCGCGCAGGCGTTAGAGGTGGCGCGGCTCTTCGAGGAGACGCGCAGCCGGGCGGCCCGCGACCGGCTGGTGGGCGAGATCGGGGCGGAACTGCGCGCTTCGCTGGACCCCGACACCATCATCAAGACGACGTTGCAGGAGTTGGGCCAGGTCTTAGGCGCGCAATTAGCGGCTGTGGAGATCACCGGGCCGCAATCGAGAGGCGCGGGTGACGGGTCTGGGGCAGTCACCCGGAGCACGGGAGGCGTAGATGGCTGATAAGACGCGATCATCGCAGTCCGCACAACAACCGCGCGTGGATGAGCAGCGCGCACTTGCGCTGTATTGGGTGATCCCGGCGGGGCTTTTCGGGGTGAGCGTGGCGAGCTTGTTCTACCTGTGGTCGCTTTGGCAGACTGGCGCGTGGCAGATGGGGGGGATGGTGCTCGGCGGGCTGGTGTCCCTGGCCTGTCTGGTGCGCGCCCATCGGCTGTCGCGGCGGCAGCAATTAGATGCCGCCAGCTATTGGGTGCTCGCCAGTATCGTCTGGCTGATCGCGTTAGGCGAGTTGTTGAGCGCGGGCAGCACGTTCCATCGGCTGATCTTGGGCAGTGTGGTGCTCCTGTTGGGCGGCAGTCTGATCTTGCCCCGGCGCTGGCAGGTGTGGGGCGGCGTCACGGCGGGCTTTGCCGTGTACATCGGGTTGATCAACCTGTGGCAGCCTGTGCCGCGCGTCACGTTGCAAACGGCCACCGCGAACAATCCGGTGGGCTGGGTATTGATCGCTCTGGCGACCATCGCCCTCATCTTGCGGGTGGTCTTCTTCGCCCTGCATGTGGCGACCATCCGCAACCGCTTGCGCATCGCGTTTATGATCGTCGCTCTGTTGCCGGGCCTGATCATCATCGCGGTGTCCGTCTATACCGGATTCCAGTCCGGCGAAGAGCGCGTGATCTCGCAGTTGGAGTCCGCCGCCATATTCCGCGAGGAGCTGCTCGCGCGGTGGTTGGCCGATCTCGAAACCGATTTGCTGGTCGAGGCCCGGCGCGATGCGACGACCTTGCGCCGCTTGTTGTCCTACGAGCCGGACTCGCCCATCTTCGAGTCGGCCATTCGGGTGCAGCAACAGAACTTCGCCAATGTGCTGGCCTTGCGGCGGCGCTTCGAGGTGTTGTTGGTGACAGACCCCGCCGGCCGGGTGATCCTGGCCTCGGAATCCGGCGCCATTGGCACCACCTACATGCAGGCCGCGAGGTTCGACCCTGATGCGGAGTCCGTCCTCTACGTGATGGACTACTCCTCCTCCTTGCGCGAGGCCGCCATCGGCGTGGCCGTCCCGCTCATCGACGATGCAACGCTGATTGGCTATCTGGTGGGAGAGGCCCCGATGCGCTATATGGGCGATTTGATCGATCCTGGGGCCGGCCTCGGCGATACCGGTGAGGTCTATCTGATCGAACCGGACGGCTTTTTGCTGCTCACATCGCTGCGCAGCGGGGAGCGTATCCCTTCCGTGACCACAGAGGGCGCGCGGACGGTGGTGCAGACGCGGCAGCCGGGCGCGGCGACTTATCTCAACTACGCCCGCGAGCCGGTGATCGGCGTCTACCGCTGGGTGCCCCAGCTAGAGGTGGCGCTGCTGGCCGAGATGCAGCAAGCGGAAGTGTTTGGGGCTATTGTGATAGGGGCTTTGACCAACGCGGGCGTCTTGTTGGCGGCGCTGGGCCTGGCGTTTATCGCCGCGACCATTGTGACCCGCAGCATTGCCGACCCGATGACGGCGCTGGCCGACACGGCCCGGCAAATCGCCGAGGGCGACTTGACCCGCTCGGCGATTGCTGACCGCGAGGACGAACTCGGCGCGCTGGCGCAAGCGTTTAACCGGATGACCGCCCGCCTGCGCGACGTCATCGACGGGCTGGAAGGGCGGGTGGCCGAGCGCACCGCCGACTTGGAGCGGCGCTCGGCGCAGTTGGAGGCTGCGGCGCGCGTCTCGCGTCAGGCCGCCTCCATCCGCGCCGTCGATGAGTTGCTGGAGGTCACGGTACAGCAGATCTCGGAGCAGTTGGGGTTCTATCACGCGGGCCTCTTCCTGGTGGATGGGGCGCGGGAGTACGCCGTGTTGCGCGCGGCCTCGTCGGAGGGCGGGCGCGCGATGCTGGCACGCGGTCATCGGCTGGAAGTGGGCCAGGTGGGCATTGTGGGGGATGTGGCGCAGACCGGGCGTGCCCGCATCGCGCTGGACGTGGGCGAGGACGCGCACTTCTTCGACAACCCCGATCTGCCCGAAACGCGCTCTGAGATGGGGCTGCCGTTGCAAGTGCGCGATGAGATCATCGGCGTGCTGGACGTGCAATCCACCGAATCCGGGGCCTTCTCGCAAGAAGATGTGACCTATCTCCAGACGATGGCCGATCAGGTGGCTCTGGCTATCGACAACGCCCGCCTCCTGGCCGAAACGGAGCGCCGCCTGCACGAAATCAGCCGATTGTTGCGCAGCCAGAGCCGCGAAGGGTGGCAGCGGATGGCGGATGAGCGGCCCACGTGGGCCTATATCTACGATGGCGCGCGGGTGCGGGCGGAAGACCCCGGCGCACTCTCTGAGTTTGCCCCGCAGTTGGTCTTGCCCTTGCGGGGCCGGGATGAGGTCATCGGCAATCTCAAGGTCGCGTTGCCGGGCCGCCCGCCCACCGCCGACGAGCTGAATCTGGCGGAGTCCATCGTGGAGCAAGCGGGGCAGGCCCTGGAGAGCGCGCGCCTCTTCAGCGAGACGCAGACGGCGCTGGAAGAGGTGGGCATCCTCTATCGTGGAAGCCAGGCCATCGGCGCGGCAAACATGACCGAGGAGGTACTGGCCGCTTTTGTGGATTATCTGGTGTCACCGGCCATCGACCGCTGCGTGTTGGCCCTTATCGAGCCGGACACGCCGGGCGCTGACCCGATGGTGCGCATCGAAGCGGCCTGGGAGCGCGCTACCGAGATGCCCGTTGTGCTCGGCAATCGCTGGCGTGCTGCCGAGATTCCGCTCATCGCCGAGGCGCGGGACGAGCCGGTGGCGATTGTTGACGTGACCACGGCCCCGGTGCTGGACGAGCAGTCGCGGCGCGTCTTTGTCGATATGCTCCATGTGCGCGCGGTGCTGATCGTGCCGCTGGTCGCGGCGGGGCGCGCGCTAGGTTGGTTGCTGGTGGAGACGCACGCGCAGCCTTACGAATTCAGCGAGCGCGAAATCCGCCTGTATCGCAGCCTGGCAGATCAGGCGGCGGTGGTGCTGCAAAGCATCCGCCTGCTCGCCGAGGCCACGCAGCGCGCGGAGCGCGAGCAGCGCGTCGCCGAGATCACGGCGCAAGTGCGGGCGTCCACCGACATCAACACCATTTTGCGCACGTCCATCCGCGAGTTGGGCCGCACCCTGGCGGCTTCTGAGGGGCTGATCCGGCTGAAGCTGGAAGATGCTGGCGAGGTGCCGCAAACCGGCCCCTTGCCTGTATTAGATGAGACGCCGGGAGGGATGAGCTAATGAGCGTGCAATCGAAGAGCCTGGCGTCCCGCGTGTTGGTCTTCGTCTTGGTGCTGGCGGTGATAGCGACGACGTTGATGGGCGGGCTGGCGTATTCCCTGAGCCGCGACCGCATCCGGCAGGCGGTTTTCCGACATTCGGCGTCGGTGGCGACCCTCAAGGAGGACGAGGCGCGGCGTTGGCTGGCGAACCAGCGGCAGCAAGTCAGTCTGATCGCGTCGCTGCGCCCGGTGCGCGAATGGACTACCGCGCTGAACAGCGCGGAGGATGCTGACGATCCGGCGTATCTGGCCGCTTACGATGAACTCTCGCGCTATCTCTCCGCCAATGTCCTGCGGAGATCGGGCATCTTGGAGCTATTCGTCATCTCCAATGCCGATGGGCAGGTGATAGCCTCTTCTGACGCGGCGCGGGTGGGGCAGAGCGAGGGGGCCGCGCGGTACTTTATCGAAGGCCAGCGCGCGCTGTTCATCCAGAAGGTCTACCGGGCCGTGGATACCGACGCGCCGACTATGACCCTGGCTGTCCCCATCATCAGCATCGAGGGGGAGAGCATCGCGGTATTGGCGGCGCACCTCGATCTGGAAATGCTGCATCAAATCGTGCTGCTGCGTCCCGGTTTGGGGGCCACCAGCGAGAGCTATTTAGTGGACACCTCGCGCCGCACCCTCTCGGCATCGCGGGTGGGGACGGAAATCCGGGAACGAATGGCGGAAACCGTCGGCGTCACCCGCGCGTTGGGGGGCATGGACGGCGTGGACATCTACCCCAATGCCGCCGGCGTGCCGGTGGTGGGCGCGTACAACTGGCTCCAGGACTTCGACCTGGTGCTGCTCACCGAAGTGCCCGTCGAGGTTGCCATCCACCGCCCGGCCCTTGAGGTGATGGTGTGGGTGGTGGGCGTGGGGCTGGCGATGATCGCCCTGGTTGGCGGCGGCACCTATGGCCTCTTGCAGCAATCGATGCGCCCGTTGCGCGCCCTGACGGAGCGCGTGCGGGCGATGGCGCAGGGCGATCTCGACCAGGGCCTGGTGGTGGTGGAGACGCAGGACGAGGTAGGCGCGCTGGCGCGGGCCTTCAACCAGATGTCGAACCAGTTGCGGGGCCTGTATGCCGCGCTGGAGTCGAAGGTCAGCGACCGGTCTACGTCGCTGGCGTTGCGCTCGCAGCAATTCGAGGCGGCGGCGAAGGTCTCGCGGGCCGCCGCAGCCATCCGCAATGTGGACAGGTTATTGGCAGAAACGGTGCGCCTGATTTCGGAACACTTCGACTACTATCACGCGGGCATTTTCTTGGTGGACGAATCCGGCAAGTACGCGGTGCTTCAGGCTGCTTCTTCAGAAGGCGGGCGGCGGATGCTGGCGCGGGGCCACAAGTTGGCTGTGGGGTACGGCATCGTCGGCGCGGTGGCCGAAACGCGCGAAGCGCGCATCGCCCTGGATGTGGGGGAGGACTTGGTCTTCTTCGATAACCCCGATCTGCCCAAGACGCGCTCGGAGATTGGGTTGCCCCTCAAGGTGCGGGATCATCTCATTGGCGTGCTGGATGTGCAATCGACACAGGCGGCGGCCTTCAGCGATGATGACATTGTTGTTTTGCAGACGATGGCCGACCAGGTAGCCCTGGCAATCCAGAACGCGCGGCTGATCCAGGAGAGCACCCTGGCGGTGCAGGAGCTAGAGCGGCGTTATGGCGGGCAAGTGCGGACGGCGTGGCAGGAGCGATTGGGCCGTCAGCACTTCGCTTTCCATTATAACCGGGTGCGCGTTTCAGACGCCTCGGACGAGATTGTGGCCGGATTCGCGCGGCAGGCTCCGGCACAGCCGGAGATTCACGAACTGCCGGATGGCCGGCGGCAGTTGGTGGCGGCCATCCTCCTGCGCGGGCAGACGTTGGGCACGCTGGTCTTGGAGCAGGATGCCGAGGCCCGGCCCTGGTCATCGGGCGACCTCGCGCTGGTGAGCGCGGTGTGCGACCAGATCGGCCAGGCGTTGGATAACGCGCGCCTGCTGGATCAGGCCCAGGTGCGCGCCGACCGGGAGCGGTTGACCGGGGAGATCGCCGCGACGGTGCGCGAATCGGCCATTGACGTGGATAGCGTCTTGCAGACCACGTTGCGCGAGCTGGGGCAGGCGTTGCGCGCTTCGGGCTTTATCCAACTGACCGGCGCGCAAGCGACGGCTGCGGGTTTGGGGGACGCGGAATGATGCCCTGGGGGAGCGAGAAGATGAGAGAAGGCCGACTAACCCGGTACAAGAAAGATCGCCGGTTGATCGCAAATATAGGACACGGATTCGCACAGATTTGCACGGATGCATGGGGTTTTATCCGTGAAATCCGTGCGAATCCGCGTCCCAAACAAGATCGCTGGTTGATCGCAAATATAGGACACGGATTCACACAGATTCACACAGATTTATTGGGGTTTATCCGTGGAATCCGTGTAAATTCGCGTCCCAAACAAGATCGCCGGTTGATCGCAAATATAGGACACGGATTGACACGGATTCACACAGATTTATTGGGGTTTATCCGTGAAATCCGTGCGAATTCGCGTCCCAAACAAGATCGCCGGTTGATCGCAAATATAGGACACGGATTAACACGGATTCACACGGATGTATGGGGTTTTATCCGTGGAATCCGTGAAAATCCGCGTCCCAAACAAGATCGCCGGTTGATCGCAAATATAGGACACGGATTCACACGGATTGACACAGATTTATTATGTTTTATCCGTGAAATCCGTGTAAATCCGTGTGCCAAACAGAAAGAAGAGCGCGGCACGCGCGCGGGGGCGTGCCGACGTTGGGGCTGGTGGCTGGCAATCCTGGCGTTCATCGTGGTGAGCGTGGCCGGGGCGCGCGCCTTGCAAGCGCAAACCCCCAAGCGGCACGTCCTGTTGATCAACTCGTACCACGAGGGGCTGAGTTGGACGGACGGTATCACCGACGGCGTGCGCGCGGTGCTGCTCGATCCTCAAGTCAATCCAGAGGCCGAGAACATCGAACTGTACATCGACTATATGGACACCAAGCGCGTCGTGATGAGCGAGGAGCACATCCAAATCTGGTTCGACCTGATGCGGGAGAAGTACGCGGGCATCGTGTTCGACGTGATCCTCGTGTCGGACGATAACGCCTTCGACTTTTTGCGGGACTATCACGAAGACCTCTTCCCGCAAACGCCCGTGATCTTCTGCGGCGTCAACTTCCTGAAGCCGGAGCAGATAGCGGGGATTGAAGATACCTTCGTGGGTGTCTCTGAGGATGTCGATATCCGCGAGACGCTGGACTTGGCCCTGACCCTGCATCCCCAGGCCCGGCGCGTGGTGGTGGTCAACGATGACACCTTCACCGGGCAGATTGTGCAGCGCGAATTGGAGGGCATCAAGCCGGAATATGAGACCTTCGACGACCGGCCCATCGAGTTTGTGAACCTGGTGGGGCTATCCGTCACGGCGTTGCGGGCCAGACTGGCCGAGCAGCCGACGGATAGCGTTGTGCTGATGATCCTGCTCAACCGGGATAGCGAGGGCGTCTTCTTCACCTATGAGGAGGGGATCGCGCTGGTGCGCAATGCCACCACCTTGCCCATCTACGGCCTGTGGGACTTCTACCTGGGCTACGGGATGCTCGGCGGGCGCGTGGCGAATGCCTTCGCCCAGGGCGAGGCCGCCGCCGAGTTGGCCTTGCGCGTCCTGCAAGGGGAACGGGTCGCCAATTTGGACGTGGTGCGCAGCCCGAATCGCTATATGTTCGATTATGACGAGATGGTGCGCTTTGGGATCACGCGGGCACAGTTGCCCGGCTATAGCGACCAATGGCCTGCCGATGAGTTCAGCATCGTGCTCAACGCGCCGCCGCCGTTCCTCGAACAGTACGGCGCCTATGTTATGGCCGGGGTTGTGGGCCTGCTGGTAGCCGGTGTGATTCTGCTCATCCAGGGCAACTATCTGCGCAAACAGCGGCAGATTCAAGCCTCTCTGGAAGAGGCCAACCAGGCCCTTGAGGCGACGCGCATCTCGCTGGAGCATCGGGTCGCCGCGCGCACGCAAGACTTGGCGCAGCGTTCCGAGCAGTTGAAGTTGGCGTCCTTCATCGCGCGGGATGCGGCGGGGATCCGCGACGTGAACCAGTTGATGCGCACCATCGTAGACCTGATCTCGCGCTCCTTCGGCTTCTACCACGCGGGCATCTTCTTGGTGGATCAGCACCGGGAATACGCCGTGCTGCACGCGGCGTCCTCGGAGGGCGGGAAGGCGATGCTGGCGCGGGGGCATCGGCTGCGCGTGGCAGACCAGGGCATTGTGGGTTACGTGGCGGCATGGGGCAAACCGCGCATCGCGCTCGATGTGGGAGGGGACGTGGAATGGTTCGACAATCCCGACTTGCCGGAGACCCGCTCGGAGATGGGGTTGCCCCTGATGCTTCGGGACGAGGTCATCGGCGTGCTGGATGTGCAATCCACAGAACCGCAGGCCTTTACGGAAGAGGACATCTCGGTGCTGCAAATTATGGCGGATCAGTTGACCCTCGCCATTCACAACGCGCGCCTCTTCGAGGAGAGCCAGGTTGCGCTGGAGCGTCTGGAGGCGATGTATGGCGAGCGCGTGCGGCATGTCTGGGCCGGGCAGGTGCCGGAGCGCGCCTATCACTATGACGGCATCACCATCCGCCCGGCGGCCAGCCAGCCCGCCAG
>SLSP01000265.1 GCA_007130345.1 Thermoflexales bacterium | reverse complement strand
CGACGCAGTTGGAGATTCCGTGGGATGTGGCGAAGGGCGCGTTAGAGCGCTTCGAGGGTACAGGGCGGCGCTTCGAGGTGCTCGGCGAGGTCGGCGGCGTGACCGTCATCGACGACTACGCACACCACCCCGCGCAAATCCAGGCGGTGCTGGCGGCGGCGCGGCAGCGCTATCCGGGGCGGCGCGTGATCGCCGCGTGGGAACCGCACACCTACAGCCGCATCCAGGCGCTAGAAGCCGAATTCCTCACGGCCTTCGCGGACGCCGATCACGTCGTCGTGTTGCCCATCTACGCGGCCCGTGAGACGCCCGACCCGGCGTGGACGGCGGAGGTGCTGGCGGAACGGCTCGCGCACGCTTCCGTGGCGGCGACCACCGATCTGGAGCACGCGACGGCGCTGCTGGCCGGCGAGGCGCAGCCCGGCGACGTGATCCTGCTGATGGGCGCGGGCGATGAGTACGTGGTGGGGCAGCGGTTGCTGGAAACACTTTGAGTGAAACGTCAAGAAGTTTTAACGTTTGACGCATGACGTTTGATGGTGTGTTATCTTTGTAGGAGGATAGTATGTCACGTTTAACGCAGTGGTTTGGCAGGCTGACGGGATGCGGGTTCGAGGGGCGGAAGCGCGCGCGGTATCGCGCGTACCGCTCCGAGGCGCTGATTTGCAAGATGCGGTTGGTGCAAAAAGAGCAGCGCCAACCTCGGCGCGGGAAGTCGGGGCAGTAATCCGGCGATGAACGTTGCGCGGCAGGAGCAGATCGCAGCGCTGGCCCAACGCCTGGGCGAGCGTGTCACGCGGGACGCGCCCCTCGCGCCCTACGCGGGCGTGGGCGTCGGCGGCCCCGCCGAGCTGCTGGTGGTGGCGCGCAGCCGCGACGACGTGATCGCCTGTATCCAGGCCGCCCGCGAACTGGACGTGCCCTGGCGCGTCTTCGGCGGGCTGACCAACGTGCTGCTGCCCGACGCGGGGCTGCGCGGCCTGGTGGTGCTCCACCGTGCGTGCGCCGTCGCCTTCGATGCGGAGCACCGCGTCCACGTCGAAGCTGGCGCGGGGATGGCGCGCGTGGCCCGCGAGTCCGTGCAGCGCGGCCTGGGCGGGCTGACCTGGGCGGTGGGCCTGCCGGGGAGCGTGGGCGGGGCGGTGGTCAACAACGCCGGGGCCTTCGGCGGAGAGATCGCCGGTTCATTGGTCGCCGCGACGGTGCTCAATCCCCAGGGCGAGGTATTGGACGTGGCCCCGGCGTGGTTCGGGTTTGCATACCGGTATAGCAGGCTCAAGGGCGCGATGGCGCAGTGGGTGATATTAGACGCGACGTTCCAACTCAAGCCCCGCGATCCGCAGCGGCTGGCGGACAAAGCCGCCGAGTACACCGCGCGCCGCCAGCGCACGCAGCCGCCGGGCAAAACCCTCGGCTCCACGTTCAAAAATCCGCCGGGCGACTACGCCGGACGGCTCATCGAGGCCGCCGGGCTGAAGGGGGCGCGGTCAGGCGGCTTCGTGATCTCCGAGCAGCACGCGAACTTCTTCATCAATGAGGGGAACGGCACAGCAGAGGGGTATTTGGCGCTGATAACATTGGCGCAGGAGACAGTCGTGCGGCAGTTCGGCGTGCCCCTGGAACCGGAGATTGAAATCGTGGAGGAGATACCCTATGCCTGAAACCGGCATGGATTATGACAGCCCGTGGAAGGAAGCCCTGGAGTTGTATTTTCCCGAATTCCTGGCATTGTGTTTCCCGGAGGTCTACGCGGGCGTTGATTGGTCGCGGCCACACGAGTTTCTGGACAAAGAGCTACAACAGATCGTGCGCGACGCCGAGATGGGGCGGCGCATGGCGGACAAGCTGGTGAAAGTATGGCTCGATGGCGGCGCAGAAGCGTGGCTGCTCGTACACGTCGAGGTGCAAGGGCAGGTCGATCCGGGGTTTGCACGGCGCATGTACACCTACCACTACCGGATCTTCGACCGCTATAACCGCGACGTGGTGAGCCTGGCCGTATTAGGCGACGAGAATCCCGGCTGGCGGCCCTCCCACTTCAGCTATCACCGCTGGGGCTGCCGGTTACACTTCGAGTTTCCGCTGATCAAGCTGCTAGATTACCTGCAAACTTGGGCTATACTCGAAGAGAGCGACAATCCCTTCGCCGTGATGCTGATGGCGCATCTTCAGGCGCAGGCCACGCGCGGGGATATGTTAGATCGCAAGGCGCAGCGCTGGGCCTTGATCCGTCGCCTGTACGAACACGGCTATACCCGGCCAACGATCTTGGAATTACTGCGCTTTATCGAATGGCTGATGGCCTTGCCTGTGGAACTGGAACAGGCCTTATGGCAAGAAGTCCAAGCATACGAGGAGGAGATGCACATGTCTTACGTACTCAGCGCGGAACGATTCGGAATAGAGAAGGGTTTGCGGCAAGGGTTACAGGAAGGGTTGCAAGAGGGGTTGGAAAAAGGGTTACAAAAAGGACTGCAACAAGGACTACAACAAGGACTACAACAAGGACTACAACAAGGATTACAGCAGGGCATCATCAACGTCTTGGAAACTCGTTTTTCAACTGCGCCGGAGAAACTTGTCAAACGTGTCAATCAAGTAGCCGATCTAGATATGCTCAATGACCTTCATCGTCAAGCGATTTTGGTGTCCTCGCTGGCCGAGTTTGAGCAAGTGCTACACGCTATCGCGCAGTCGGGATAACGCGGCATAAGGGTAACGCACATGTCTTATGTACTCAGCGCGGAACGATTCGGAATAGAGAAGGGTTTGCGGCAAGGGTTGCAGGAAGGGTTGCAACAAGGATTACAACAGAGCATCATCAACGTCTTGGAAACACGTTTTTCAACTGCGCCGGAGACCCTGGTCGATAGCGTCAATCAAGTGGCCGATCTGGATATGCTCAATGACCTTCATCGTCAGGCGATTTTGGTGTCCTCGCTGGCCGAGTTTGAGCAAGTGCTACACGCTATCGCGCCGCAGGATAACACGGCATAAGTGAGAGAATCTATGACATCGCGTTTGAAAGTTGCCGTCATCTTTGGCGGGCGGTCGGGCGAACACGAGGTGAGCATGATGTCGGCGCGCTCGGTGATGAACGCCCTCGATCCGCAAAAGTACGAGGTCATCCCTGTGGGCATCACGCGGCAGGGGACGTGGATCGTCGGCGCGGACCCGTTGCGGGCGTTGGCTCAAGAGGATTTGACCGGCACGCGGCTCGCCACTATCTTCCCCGATCCCGGCAAGCGCGGGCTGTGGGCCGATACCGAAGCGATCCCCGCCCCGCGCGAGGTCGGCGGCGAGAGCACCCTGGCGGCCCTCTCGCGGGTGGACGTGGTTTTCCCTGTGCTCCACGGCACCTTCGGCGAGGATGGCACGGTGCAAGGGCTGCTGGAACTGGCGCATGTGCCCTATGTGGGCGCGGGCGTGCTCAGTTCGGCGGTGGCGATGGACAAGATTGTCTTCAAGGATGTGTGTAAATCGCGGGGCTTGCCTGTGGGAAAATACGTGTGGACGACGCGGCGACAGTGGCACGCGGAACCGGAGGCGCTGCTGGACGAGATCGAGAGCCAGTTCGGCTACCCCGTCTTCACCAAACCGGCGAATCTGGGATCGAGCGTGGGCATCTCCAAGTGCCGCGACCGCGCCGAGGCGCGCGCCGGGCTGGACGAGGCCGCGCGATACGACCGCCGCATCCTGGCGGAGTGGGCCGTGCCCAACGCGCGCGAAATCGAGGTGAGTGTCCTGGGCAACGAGGCCCCGACCGCCTCCGTGCCCGGCGAGATCATGCCGAGCCGCGAGTTCTACGACTACTACGCCAAGTATCTGGACGCGGGCGAGGATGCTTCCGGGTTGCTGATTCCCGCGCCGTTGGATGCGGCGCAGACCGCGCGCATCCAGGAGATGGCGGTGGCGGCGTACCGCGCCATCGATGGGGCGGGGATGGCGCGGGTGGATTTTCTGGTGCGGCGCGATACCGGCGAGATTTACTTGAACGAGATCAACACCATCCCCGGCTTCACGCCTATCAGCATGTACCCCAAGCTGTGGGAAGCGTCGGGCGTGCCGTACCGCCGCTTGCTGGATTGGCTCATCGATTTGGCGCTGGAGCGGCACGCGGAGAATGCCCGCTCGGAACGGGTCTTCCGGGCGCGCGAATAATCGCTGGAAGGAGGCGGCTATGGGACGCAAACAACCCTATCATCGCACGGCAGCCCTGCTAGGGGCACAAGCCCCGCCCACATCGCGGGTGCGGCGACGCCGGCGGCGACGACAGTCTGTGCGCATCCCGTGGAAGCTGGTCGTGGTGGCCGTCCTGGCGGTCGCCCTGGTGGGTAGCTTTTTCGGGTGGCTGACGATGGATGACGATTGGTACGTGACGCCTAACCGATTGCACGTTGCCGGCATATCCTCAGCCGCGTTGGCGCGAGACATCGCGCTGGTCTCCGAATTACTGGATGTTCACGGGCTGCTCCTGCGGGAATCGGCTACGGCGGAATTGCTGTCGGAGCGGTTTGTGGGCCTGACTGCGACAGAGGTGACGTGCCAGCGATTCCCGGCGGAGTGTACCATCTATGTCGAGGAGCGGCAGCCGGTGCTGATCTGGATCACAGAAGGGCAGATGTACTGGATCGACGCCGAGGGCCTGGTGTTCCCGGCCTATGAAACGCGCCCGGATTTGCCCCAGATCGAGGGGCCATTGCCCGATCAGCTAACATTCCGGCGACGCTTGGCCGTGTTCCAGGGCATCCAGGCGTTAGGCGCGATAGGTGTTCCCGTAGATGAATTGGAGTATAATCCTGAACGGGGCCTCGTGTGGTCGGATACCGAGGGCCGCCGGGTGGCCTTCGGCGTGGGAGAGGATATGCAGCCGCGTTGGGAAATGTACCTGGCGTTAGTCGCGCATTTGGAAGCGAAAAACATCTTCCCGTGGACGATTGACGTGCGTTTTCCCGGCGGGCCAACGTACTCATTAGAGCGGACATGGTAAGGATGTGACAACGCAAGTCCGGCGGATGGGCAAAGGGGGTGCTGAGTGGAGCGATCAGTCGTAGGCATTGATATTGGAAGTCATCGCGTCTTGGTGCTGGTGGGCGAGATCACCGAGGGAGAGGGCACGCGCATCGTGGGCGTGGGCCAGGTACCGGCACGCGGCATCAAGAAGGGCGTCGTGGTCAATGTGACCGAAGCCACCGCCGCCATCGCCGAAGCCGTGGAACGGGCGGAGCAGAGTTCCGGCTATCAAATTGAACGCGCCTACATCGGCATCACCGGATCGCACGTTACCTCGCGCAACAGCCAGGGCGTGGTGGGCGTCGCCCGCCGCGACCGGGGCATTATGCCCGACGACATCGACCGGGCGCTGGAGGCGGCGGGAGCCATCGTGCTGCCGCAAAATCAAGAACTTATCCATATCTTGCCGCGCACCTACACCGTCGATGGGCAGGTGGGCGTGCGCGACCCCCTGGGGATGCACGGCTTCCGCCTGGAAGTGGAGGCGCATGTGGTGATGGGGTCAAGCACGGCGATACAGAACCTCTCCAAGTGCGTGCGTGGCGCCGGCCTGGAAGTCAGCGAGATGGTGCTGACGGGTCTGGCGGCAGGCCAGGCGGTACTCTCAAAGACGGAGAGGGAGATGGGCGTGGTGCTCGTCGATATCGGCGAGGGCACCACCGACATCGCCATCTTCATCGAGGGATCGGTGTGGCACACGCGCTCCCTCTCGATGGGGGGTGAGTACATCACCAACGACATCGCCATCGGCCTGCGGTTGCCGCCGGAGGTGGCGGAGCGCGTGAAGCTGCGCCACGGGCACGCCGTCGCGGCGCAAGTCGCCGAGGACGAGCGGTTCACCATCTCGCCTTATGGCGAAAGCAGCCCGGTGGTGGTGCCGCGCTGGAAGCTGGCAGAAATCGTCCAGGCGCGGTGTGAGGAGCTTTTGGAAAGCATCCAGCAAGAGATCAAGCGCTCCGGTTATGATGGGCTGTTGCCGGCCGGCCTGGTGCTGTGCGGAGGCACAGCGCAATTACCCGGCCTGCGCGAACTGACCCGCGATTTGTTCAGCTTGCCGGTACAGATAGGCAATCCCAAGAACCTTTCCGGGCTGGCAGAACAGGTCAGCAATCCCGGGGCGGCTGTGGCGGTGGGCCTGGTGGAATGGATGCCGATGTGGGAGGATAGTGGCAGAGGAGGGGGCTGGCGCAGTCTGCGCACGCCGTGGTGGAAACGGGTTGGGCCGTGGTTGCGGACATTATTACCCGGATAGCGTTGGGCCAGGAGGAGAACAGATGAGTACTTATAGAAAAATTTCACGTAAAGCATCAGAAGGAGGTGCCATTATGGGAGCTGCGGGAGAGAATTTCGCACAGATTCGCGTCATTGGCGTAGGTGGCGGCGGCAGCAATGCTGTCAATCGGATGATCTCAGAAGGACTTCAAGGCGTCGAGTTTATGGCCGCCAACACTGATGCTCAGGCATTGATGTTGTGCCAGGCTCCCAAGCTCCTGCGCCTCGGAGACGCGGTCACGCGCGGGTTAGGAGCCGGTGGTGTACCGGAAATCGGGCGCAAAGCCGCCGAAGAAAGTCAGGACGAGATCCGTGAAGTCCTGGAAGGCTCCGATATGGTCTTCGTCACCGCCGGGATGGGGGGCGGGACGGGCACCGGCGCCGCGCCGGTCATCGCCCGCGTCGCCAAAGAGGACCTGAAGGCGCTGACCATCGGCGTCGTGACCCGGCCCTTCGGGTTCGAGGGAGCGCGGCGATCCAAAGCCGCGCAGGAAGGCATCGAGGCGTTGAAGCAAGTGGTGGATACGCTCATTGTCATTCCCAACGACCGGCTGCTGGAAATCACGGAGAAGCGGGTGAGCCTCACCAACGCCTTCTGCCTGGCCGATGACGTGCTGCGCCAGGGCATCCAGGGGATCACCGAGGTCATCACCGTGCCGGGGTTGATCAACCTGGACTTCGCCGATGTCAAGGCGATTATGCAGGAAGGCGGCGCGGCTCTGATGGCCGTTGGGCGGGCCACCGGCGAAAATCGCGCCCTGGAAGCCACGCAGCAGGCCATCTCCAGCCGATTGCTGGACATCACCATCGACGGCGCGCACGGCATCCTGTTCAACATCACCGGCGGCGAAAGCCTGACCCTCTTCGAGGTCAACGAGGCCGCGTCGATCATCCGCGAGACGGCGCACCCCGATGTCAACCTCATCTTTGGGGCCGTTATCGACGAGGCGATGGAAGAAGAGGTGCGCATCACCGTCATCGCCACCGGCTTCGATGGGGAAGATCGCCCGGAACGCAGCACAACGCCGCGTTCGCAGGCGCAACGTCGCCTCGAAGCGCAGGAGCTTTTCAGCTCCGGCGTGGTTGACCGCGACAATATCGAAGTCCCCGCTTTTCTGCGGCGGCGCAACTGATCGGGAGATAGCAAATCACAGGAGCCGGGCTTCCGGCTCCTGGAGTCGCTTGCCTTCGATACCCCATCGAAGGCTTTTGTTTTGGGGAAGTTGGGGGAAGTTAGTGGAAAAATGGCAGCAATGGATCACCTGTTAGATATAGCTTTCAGCATCTTGATTATGCTCGTGGAGATTATGGGCGCGTTCATCATCGCGTCGGGCGTGATCCGGGCTATCTGGCACTATGTAGAGCAGTTGTTCGGACAGTATCACCCGCTGGACATCTCGGCCCTGCGCATCCAATTGGGGCAAAGCATGGTATTGGCTTTGGAATTCCAGGTCGCGGCGGATATTCTCAAGACGACGCTGTCCTCGACGTGGGAAGACCTGTTGCGCCTGGGGGCTATCATCGTGCTACGGACGGTGCTCAACTATTTGCTGGAACACGAACTCAAGACGCTGGAAGTCAGCAGCCCATTTCCGCCGCCGCGCGCGTGAAGGCATAAGCGGGGCGCGGTTTTCACGCGGGGCCAATTAGGGTATAATGCCCTCACTATGGCAGAAACTCTGGATGTATCGACGGCAGTTCCAGGCGTGCAGGTGAGGGATGTATGGCCCCTCGTCCCCATTGTGGCGCTGTTGGGCGGCGCGTGGGCTGCGCAATCCGCCGATCTGACGGCGGTGGCGGCTGCGCTGGCCCTGCTTCTGGGCGGATGGCGGCCCTTCTGGCGGGTACTGACCCGCACCGATTGGGCCACGCCCCTGGCGCGCTGGCGGCACTGGGAACGGAAGCTCGCGCTGCCGCGCTGGCCTTATCTGCAACCGGAGACGCCCGGCGCGGCGTTGCATCACACGCTGGAGCAGGCGCGCTCCTGGTGGCACGAGGTGGGCCGCGAACCGCTGGCCCTCCCCCTGCGCCGGGCCGCCCTCGCCCTTGTGGTCAGCCTGCTGATGGGGATTGTGGGCGGACGCTACGCGCTCCTGCTCACCCTGTGCCTCGTTAGCCTGGCCGAGATCGCGGCGCTGTGGCACGCGGGCCGGGGCCGCGTGGGCATCGGCTGGCAGGCCGCCGCCGGTGTGGGCCTGCCGTGGCTGCTCGGCGCGTCGTTGGGCGGATCGCCCTCGCTGCGTCAGGCGTTGGCTGCCCTCACGCTCACCGTCTTCGTCGCCCTCTTCGCCGCGCCTAAGCCGTGGGCCGTCGGCGGGCCTCTCGTCGGCGCACTGTTCCTCATCAGCCTGGGACATTTCAGCGTGGCGGGCATGCTGGTGCTGTTGACACTGCCTGGCTTGCATCTGCTTTTCCACCGTCCCCCCCCCGCTGTCTATCGGCGGGCCGTCGCGCCCTGGATTCTGGCGGCGTTGATGCTGGTCGCGGCGGCGCTGTAGATGGCGTGGCTGGGGTGGTCGCTCGGCCTGCTGGCCCTGCTAGGGGGCGTCGCGGCCTTTCTCTATTGGCAATTGATCATCGCCGAAGGTGCCTACCTGGGGCGGCGCGTCGTAACCTGGCTGTACGACGCCTCGGCCCACGCTTACGATAACATCAAGGCCTTCCAACCGACTTACGAAGAAATGCTTCTGGCGCGTCCCCTGCGCCAGAAGTTGGCGTTATCCGGCTTTACCGATCCTCTGGTGCTGGACGTGGCGACGGGCACCGCACGCCTACCCTACGGCCTCTTCCGCTACACGCAATATCCGGGGCGCGTCATCGGCCTGGATTTGTCGCGCAAGATGCTGGTCGAGGCGCTGCCCAAATGCCAGCCCTGGGCCGACCGCCTCACCTTTATCTGGCAGGATGCCAGCGAGCTACCCTTCCCCGATGACATCTTCGACGCGGTGGCCTGTCTGGAAGCGCTGGAGTTTATGCCCGATCCCGACCGCGTGCTGCGCGAACTCGCACGCGTCCTGCGTCCCGGCGGCATCTTGCTCACCACCAACCGCATCGGCAAGACGGCACGCTGGATGCCCGGTCGCACCCACTCGGCGCAAGCTCTGGAGGAGAAGCTCCAGGCGTTGGAGATGGAGATGATCCGCATCCGCCCCTGGCAGGTGGATTATGAGATGGTCTGGGCCATCAAGCCCGGCGTGCGGCGCGCGGTGGGGCTGCGCGCCCTCGATGAGGTGTTACGCTGTCCGCGCTGCCATGCCCCGGTCTCCCGCGATGGCGACCGCTATGGCTGCGAGCAAGGGCACGCCTTCGCTGTGTCGGCGGAGGGGATTTTGGAGATGGCGTCCGTCCGCCAGGAGGCGTGATGTTCTCGCCCCGCCGCTTTTGGGCCATCCTCTACAAAGAATATCGGCACATCCTGCGCGCGCCGCGCACGTTGTTGCTGGTCTCCCTGGCCCCGGCCTTCCTGCTGCTGCTGCTAGCGAACATTTTCGCGATAGAAGCGCAGTATGGGCGCTTCGCGTTGTGGGATCTCGACCAGTCGGCGTTTTCGCGGCGCTACGTTGCAGCCATCACTGCCGATGGCGACTTCATCCAGGCCGGCGTCATCGAGCGGCACGCGGACATCGAGGCGCTCTTGCGCAGCGGCCGGGCTGACTTCGCGCTGATCATCCCCAGGGGCTTTGGCGAGCGACTGATCATCGGCGAGCCGACCCGCGTCCACGCGATCTTCGACGCGACGGACTCGATGCTCGTGCCGCAACTCCGAGGCTACCTGGTGGCGCGTTCCGCGGCCTTCAGCGGCGACGTGCTGCTGGCCGGGCGTGATGTTGTCGCCCAACCGCTGGAATTGCGCTCGGTGCGCTGGTACAATCCGGAGATGCGCGCGATGGTGGGGATGGTGCCGGGCCTCACGTCCATTGTGCTCTCGATGCCGGCGTTGGCCTACGGCCTGTCGATGGCGCGCGAGCGCGAACTCGGCTCCTTCGAGGGGCTGATCACGACCCCGGTGATGGGCGCGGAATATCTCTTCGGCAAGTCCCTGGCCTACATCACCCTGGGGATGATCAGCGTGCTGATCGCGTGGCTGGTAGCCATCTTCTGGTTCCGCATCCCCTTCCGCGGCTCACTCCCGCTCTATCTGCTGCTCACCGCCCTGTACCTCGCGGCGACTATCGGCCTGGTCACAGCGACCTCGCCCATCCTCAAAACGCAACAGGTGGCCTTCTTCATCGTGTTGGCGTTCTTCTTCGTGCCGAGCTTCTTTGTCTGTGGCCTGATCTCGCCGATCCTGGGCGAGGGGCTTGACCGGCTCACCTCGGACATCTTCCCGGCGACGCACTTCATCGTCATTGCACGCGGCATCTTCGTGAAGGGCCTGGGCATCCGTCACCTGTGGCGCGAAGTGGCCTTTCTCTCCGCGATGTACCTGGGGGGGATGCTCATCGCGTTGGCGACCTTCCGCAAGCGCTTGCTCTGATCCCGCGCAGCTTGTTGAGCGTTGGTGACGGTCTAAGATTGACGCTGGGAAAACCCGGCCAACGCAATGTTTTATTGCCCTGCATCAAATTATGCCGTATAATAGGAAGGAAATGGTCGGGAGATGCCACACAGCCCAGCATCGGGACGTTTCCCCCGTGGGATTTCCCCATAAGCGCGCCAGGGAGATCGGAGTTCCACGCTCACGGGCGCGCGCGGCTGAATCCCAAGTCGTTAGTGTACAAAGGAGAACATAAGTGGGATACTTTCTCGCAGTTTCCGCCTTCCAGAACGTGACGGTTGAAGGCTTAGTCCAAGCAGTCCAGCAGTACACTGCCAGGTTTGATGTTGCTTGCGAGGTGTTCCATCCAGGGCAGGCTGAACCATCTCCAAGAACCGACGCAACGGTTTTCAGCCCCACAAATGGGTGGACGATCGTGTTGTGGCCTGAGTATTTCAATAGACACGATTTTCCAATATGGTTACTGTATTAAAGTATTCGCCACCTTGGGGAGTGATCTCGCAAACCACTACCCCTTGTGGTCGAATTGTCGAATTACCCCCTACAGGTAGTGGGGCAAATCTGGCGGGCGAAAGTGGCGAATACTTTATGACACTAAGGCTGTTCCAAGAATTAAAACCAGCCAATAATGTGGTACACTTACGCCATAGTTTAGTTTACTGGGAGAGATAACGGATGAACTTCAGTGCTGCGGAAAAAGAATTACACCAAGAAACCGTCAAAGCCTTACGGGGCGCGGAACGCCGCTTGTATATGGCGCGCGTAGCACGTACGCTGGGACCCAAAAGTCATCGCTTCTTGCACCGCGAATTGGGCTGGAGTCGGGAAGCGCTACGTAAGGGGACCTATGAATTAGACAGTGGCTTCCGATGTGTCGATGACTATGCCGGACGAGGCCGGAAACGCGTGGAAGCGCAGTCCCCGCAGTTACACGCCGATATCCGGGCCATTGCCGACCAACATAGCCAAACCGATCCCAGTTTTCAAAGTACCCGGCTGTATCTCCGCTTGAGCGCGGCCAGTGTCCGGGCTGAACTGCTGACGCGGGAAGGCTACACGGACGACAGTGTCCCGAGTGTCGAGATCATTCGCCAACGGTTGAATGACCTGGGCTATACGTTGCGGGCGGTAAAAAAAGT
>SLSP01000508.1 GCA_007130345.1 Thermoflexales bacterium | reverse complement strand
TCGCGGTAGGGGGCCAGATCGCCCTCCTTGACCACGGCGGGCGTGGGCACCTGGAAATCGACTTCGCCGAGGAGGCTGGTGTAGTTCTCGTAGGCGCGATCCTCTTCGGGATTGGGCAGCGTGGCCGTCAGTCCCACCACGCGCGGCGTCTCAATCCGGCTGATGAAGTGGCGCAGCACGATGGCCCAATAGTCCAGCAGATGATGGCACTCGTCGAGCACCACCGTCCGCACGCCGTAGGCGATGAGGTTGTCGATGAGGGCCTGGGCGTTGGGATGGAGGAACGGGCGGATGTCCACGTCGTCTTCGTAGAGCAGGGCGCGCTTGACGCGGCGGTAGCGCCGCGAGAGTTCGCTCCGATAGCTGCGGGGGTTGTTCGCTTCGAGGGTTTCCAGTCGCGCCCAGGCCGCGGCCTCGTCCAGGATGTGGCCCTCGTCGATCAGCTCGTCCACCCACTGGCGGCGGGCCATCGCCTCGACGTGGGCCTGCGCCTCGCCCGGCGTGGAGATAAGCTGGTAGGTGAAGAGGTTGATGGGGGCGAGCCGGGCCGGGTCGCGGCTGACCAGGGCATTGAGCGCGTCCGCCGGGGCCGAGGGCGGCAGGAAGAGGCCTACCTTCTCGCGCCATTGCTCCTGAATGGTCGTGGTCGGCGCGAAGATGACGGCAGGCTCGCCCCAGCGCCGGAGCAGCTCAATGCCGACGATGGTCTTCCCCGCGCCGGGCGGCGCCGCGATATGATGGCGGTGGTCGCCCTCGCCGTTGGCGGCCTGGTTGAGGATCATCGTCTGGTACTTGCGGAAGGGATGATGGAAGGCCATCTCCGCGAAGGCCGAGGTCTGAGTCCAAATAGGGTCGGGGATTTGCGTATTGTCCATCCCCTGATTATAGCTGAGAGCGGTCGCTCTGCAACTGAGAAAATCAACGCAAAGGCGCGGGGGTGCAAAGGCGCAAAGAGAAGCTGAGGGCAAGTGGGCGCGCATCCGTAGCACCGAAGGTTACAGCGCGCTTCAAGTTCCGTTTCTCGCCAACTCCAAAGTATGGTATGATAAAGACAAACCAATCACAAATCACCCGTTGATGAAATGGAGATGAATATGACGAAGGAGCTGGATTTATTCTCTGTTCCCAACGCCTTCAAACATAGCATAACCGAAGATGAAATTTGGAATGTTTTCCTTAACCAGGAGATCAATGGAAAAATCAGAAGAACTCCCTAAATTTTCAAGCGATCAAGACATTGCTGCCTTTATGGAGGCTCACGACGGTTTTGAATTGGTAGACCGGGGCCTGGCCGAGGTTGTAGAAACGCCGAAGTTTCACCGCAAAGGTTATGTGGCGCTCCCTTCCGAAACCCTAACCTTGTTGGATGATCTGGTCGCCGCCGGCGTTTGTACCGACGTGGAAAACGCCATCAACCAGGCCATCCATAGCTACGCCCTGGCCGTTCTCCCCGAAGCCTATACCCTTGTGCGTAAAGAGCAGCTCTCCCCCGCCGCGCCGAACTGACACGCCGCCTCACGTTTCGGCGCGCGCGGGACGCCTTGCCGGACACGAAGAAGAAACCCGGCCCCTATATAGGGGTCGGGTTGTGTGTTTTCACGCGGCGCGGATGGCGAGAGGACTCGCCTGAGCCGCTCGCTGCCTCAACAACCTTTAGTCAGCGTCGCGCTTCGCCTCGAAGTCCAGCGATACCGAGTTGATGCAATAGCGCAATCCTGTAGGCTGTGGGCCGTCGTTGAAGACGTGGCCCAGGTGCGAGTCGCACTTGCTGCACACCACCTCCTCGCGCACCATCAGAAAGCTGAAGTCCTTGTGGGTCTCCACGCTGGCGTTGGCGATGGGCGCGTAGAAGCTCGGCCAGCCGCTCCCGGAGTGGAACTTGGTCTCCGCTGCGAAGAGCGGATGCCCACACGCCGCGCAGCGGTAGACGCCGTCCTCGTAGAGGTCGTGATACTTGCCGGTGAACGCGCGCTCCGTGCCCTTCTTGCGCAGCACGCGATATTGCTCGTCGGTCAACACCTCGCGCCATTCGGCGTCGCTCTTTTGGATTTTGTCCGTCACTGGATACCTCCTTCGTGGTGCGTAATACGTGGTGCGTAAAAACACGTATCACGCACTACAGAATAGCCTCACTTGAGCCTAAACGTGAATTTTTCCCGGAACTTGCTCACTTTTGGCGCAACGACAGCGCGGCAATAGGGCTGCCGGGGATTGTTGGCGAAGTATTCCTGGTGATAGTCCTCCGCCGGGTAAAAGGTCTCCAGCGGCACCACCTGCGTCACGATGGGATCGGGCCAGCGGCCGGCCGCTTCGAGTTCCGCGATGTACGCCTCGGCCTGCGCCTGCTGCTCCGCGCTGTGATGGAGGATGATGGAACGGTACTGCGTCCCCACGTCCGCGCCCTGGCGATTGAGCGTGGTCGGGTCGTGGATGCTGAAGAAGATGTCCAGCAGATCGCGGTAGGAGATCACCGCCGGGTCGTAGGTCAACTGCACCACCTCGGCGTGCCCGGTGGTACCGGCGCAGACCGCCTGGTATGTGGGATCGGGCTTGTATCCGCCCGCGTACCCGGAGACCGCTGTTGTCACGCCCTGCACATCGGCATACACTGCTTCCAGACACCAGAAACAGCCGCCGCCTAACGTCGCTTGTTCAAGATTGTCGTTCATTATTGTACCTCGCTTGTGTTATATGTTGCGCACCTGCGCGTTACTTCCAGAGTTGCCACCACTTCTTGTTCGCCTCTGCAAAATAGTCCACCAGCACGGGATCGATGTTCTCCTGTTTGCGCCATTGCGGCTGCAATTTGAGGGCGCGGCGCAACCATGCCGTTGCCGCCTCGCCATTGCCCATCCGCGCGTGGAGCATCGCGCCGTAGTACCAGGCGGTCGCGTCCTGTGGGGCCAACTCGACGCATTGCTCGAAGGCGCGCAACGCTTCCGCGTGGCGGCCAAGCTGTACCAGCGAAAGCCCCAGGCTATTCCAGCCCTGGTCGTGCTCCGGGAACGCCACCACCAACTGGCGATAACAATCTGCCGCTTCCTGATACCGCTGCAAATCGAAGAGCAGATCGCCCAGCACCAGGT
>SLSP01000497.1 GCA_007130345.1 Thermoflexales bacterium | reverse complement strand
TATAACGCCGTATCCCCAATCGCCGGCTCACGGTCTCGTCATCCGTCCCGATTTCGAGCGGCTTGCTCCCCAGGAACATCCAATGCGTTAGCTTCTGATACCAGGGATCGGGCAGCAGCTTGCAAAACACGTTCAAAAGGTTGGCTTCCAGGCCGACCGGGTAGTGCAGGCGACGCGGGCCTGTGTCAATCAGTTGGCTCACCAGATGCGCAATCGGTTGCGGATCGTGTCCGTGTCGCAGGTAGAAATCGCCCGTCACCATAGCGTGGTCACGCTGTATGGCGAAATCGTCCAGCGGATGCGCGGGTGGCTTGAGGGACGCGCGGATGTCGCTGGCAAAGCTGCCCGGTTCGATGATCGCCACCTCAATCCCCAACGGGCGCAGCTCATTGACCAGGGCCTTGCTATACCCCTCCAGCGCGTGCTTGCTGGCGTCATAAAAGCTCGCAAACGGAATGGCGGTCAATCGCCCGGTGATTGAGCTGATGTTGATAATCAGCCCGGCACGGCGCTCGCGCATACTCGGCAGCACCATGTTGATCATCTGCACCGCGCCGAAGAAGTTCGTCTCGAACAGCGCGCGCGCCTCCTCCAACCCGACCTCCTCGCTCGCGCCTATCGGGCCAATATATCCGGCGTTGTTGACCAACACATCGATCCGCCCGGCCTGCGCCAACACGGTGCGCACACAGTCTTGAATCGCCGCCTCCGAATGTAAGTCCAACGGTACATACGTCACATCCGGCATAGGTTCCGTGGGCGGCCGGCGGCTGGCGACAAACACGCGCTGGCCTTGCGCGGCCAAGTGCAAGGCTATGGTGCGGCCAATCCCCTTCGTCCCCCCGGTGATGAGTACAATTTTAGAAGGCATCCTGTTCTCTCCCTTTGCTAACTGGATCTCTAAAGTCTGAAACGCGACTGCATTGTGAATGTCTCCTGGTGGCAGACTCTCTCAGAGCGCGTGGTGCCGCAACCGATGTTGAGCGGGTCGCGGTTTGCGAAGCCCCTGCTTTGACAGGCATTTGAGGGGCTTGCAAGATAAGGCGTAACACCTTGTTGTCGGTCGTCATTTCTTGCAAAACGCCCCTCTCGGCGACGGGTTTGCCGCGCGGGAGCTTCTCGATGCGCCTATGCCCATTATAGCTCATGCTCTGAGACTGAGCAAGAAAACATTGCGTTGCAGCCGCTTGAAATCTCACCAGGGAGCGGGGCTGCGTCATTCCGAGCGTAGTCGAGGAATCTCTGCGGTGGGGACAGAAACCCTTCGACTACGCTCAGGGTGACGCTCAGTGGGAAAAAAGTCCAAAAATCCGATTTTTACACACGCGACCTACTACCCATTTGAACTTCGCACGCGAAAAATCTATCGGTAGTATCAAGTTTCTAAAAAAATCGGATTTTTAAGGGTTCTCTCAATAAAGTCAATAGTGAGTATCAGAAATCCGAGCTTTTTGCTTACAAAACTGAAGCGTTACCTATTGCGTGATGATCGCCTCAACCGTCGCTCAGGCCCACCGTGACCACGGCGCAGCCGAGCGCTTGCCGCATCTCCGCGAGGGTCAGGCCGTCGAGGGTGCGGCCTCCCGGCCCCCGGAACATCTCGTCTGGCAGGATGATGACGGTATCCGCCGCCAGCCGGCCCAGGGCGGCGATTACGTCTCCCCCGGTGAGCAGCCCCGCGACGGTGACGGTTTCGCCGAAGAAGTGGTTGGGGACCGCGACGACTTCTGCTGGAATGCCGGTCTCGCGCGTGAAGGCCGCGCCGCGTTCCCACAGCACTGGCGCGAAGAGCACGCCCGTGACCCAGCATTGCCGCGTGCCACCGGCCGCGATCAGGGCCGCGCGCCACGCGGGCCAGTCTTCCAAGAACGCGCGCACCATCCCCACGCCGTTTTCCAGCAGCGCGGGGAGCAGCGCGTCATAGGCGTCGAGTTCTGGCACAGGTTGGCCCGCGCGCAGATAACACTCGTCGGAAGCGTACACAAAGCGTGTCCCCGATGCGCCACGCAGCCGATCCTGCCAGCCGCTTACCTGCGCTAACACGGCGAGCGACTCCGCGTCGGTGAAGGGTCGCAGGCCCGGCGCGTGCCAGCGCGTCAGGCCGACGGGCACAACGGTCACGTCCACCACGCCGGGACGCAGGGCTGCCAAATCCGCCAGCGTGCGGTCGAGATGCGCGCCGTCGTTCCGCCCCGGAATTAACACCGCCTGCGTGTGGACTTCGATGCCGATGTCCACCAAGCGCCGCAGGTGCGTCAGAATATCCCCGGCGCGCGGATGACGCAGCAGCCCGGCCCGCACCTCCGGCTCCGTCGCGTGAACCGAGACGTACAGCGGGCTGAGAAACTGCTCCGCGATGCGTTCCCAATCGGCGGCGCGCAGATTGGTCAGCGTGACATAGTTTCCGTGCAGGAAGGACAGCCGGTAGTCGTCGTCTTTGACATACAGGGGATCGCGCAGGCCCGGCGGCATCTGCGTCACGAAGCAGAACTCGCACCGGTTCTGGCAACGACGGATCGCGCCATCGAAGAGCGGTTCGGCGAAGTCCAGGCCCAGGGGCTCCCCATACCGGCGACGGCACCGGCGCGTCACGCGCTTCCCGCCGCGCTCGATGAGGAAGTCCAACTCCGGCTCCGCCGCGTAAATCTGCACATCGATCACGTCGCGGAGAGGTACACCGTTGATTGCCAGCAGATGATCGCCGACGCGCAATCTGGCACGCGAGGCCGCGCTCCGAGAAGCGACGCCCGTGATCAGAGCAGGATAGTATGGGGGGGAAGCTGTCATTCGTGATACCTCGCTCTTCAAATTGACTCGCTGGAATTAGCGTGCAATACCTGTAGCTCTTGAGAGCTGATCGGCTTTCGCCCGTGTCCGGGATAGGTCAACGCGGGAGATAGTGCTCGCACGCGCCGGATACTGGCCGCCAGCGCGTCCCAATCCGTCGCCAGGTAGCGTTGGACGTGAGGCCGCCCCGTGCTGGAGACCAGATCGCCCGCGAAGAGCCACTGTCCTGCAACCCACAGGCACGCCGAGCCAGGGGTGTGGCCTGGTGTGTGTAGTACCACCGCGTCCAGGTCGAAATCGT
>SLSP01000545.1 GCA_007130345.1 Thermoflexales bacterium | reverse complement strand
GGAAGTCCCTCCCCAGTTAGCCCCGCTCAGAGCGGATCGTCAGATCCGCGACTACGCGGCGAACCGGGGAACTGACGTTCCCCTTGGAGCACATTCAACTGGGGAGTTATTTATGCCGCGCGGTACTAGGCACGGCTATTTTGGCATTGCTTGCTTCTCTTCCTCTACAATCCGCGCGCCGATTTGATGCACCGTCTCCTTGATGGTGTGTTCCAGCGTGCGTTCGGGGATGCCCACCTGGCTGGTGACGTCAAGCGTGAGGGTGAAGCTGAGGCCGCCATCAACGCGGTTGCTGAGGGGGGTGAAGATGCCGCGATTGACGTCGGCGATTTTGCCGGCGGGGATGTCGGCGATGACGAGGCGCAGGCGGTGATAGACGGTTTCTTGCAACTGCGACTCGCCGTCACCGCCCTTGCCGATTTCTTCTCCGGAAAAGGTGTCTCGAATACCGCCGAAGTCGGGGCCAGCTTCGGCGTCCCTTTCTTCTGAGCCTTCCTCACCATCACCCTCCCCTGGCCCGGTCTCGATTTCAGCCTGGGCCGCGGCCTGCGCGGCGCGGATCGCGGCGCTTTTCTCCTGGGAGACCAGTATTTGTTCCGGGCCGAAGTCGATGAGGTTGAAGGGCAGCGCCTCGTCGAATTTGAGGGTGTCGGGATCAGGTTCGCCATCGATGGCATCGGCCAGGCCCAGCGCGCCTTCCTGGACGCCGAGTTGGATGGCGCGGGCGATGACGCCTTCGGAGGCCGGGAGCGGCAGCGTTGGCTCCTTGTAGAACTGGTCGCGCACGACGGCGGCCTGGATGTGGTCGCGCCCGGCCAGCATCCGCTTGACCAGCATCCGGTAATGCAGGTTCTCCACAATGATACCGTAGTCTATTGCGCTGAGTTCGCGCCAATACCAGGTACACAGGGTCTCCTGACCGGTGGTGGGCGTGCCGAGGTCGATGTCGTGCGCGGAGGTGGACATTCGCGCGGTGCGAAGCTGGTGGTACATCCGCCGGACGTTGAAGGAGAAGTCGCGCGTGATGCCCAGCTTGCGCTGTTGCACCTCGCGCCGGCGCTCGGTGGGGAGCGGTGAGACGCCGCTGGCGATCTCGCTCTCGATTTCTTCCAGGGCCAGCACGGTCTTGACGTCTTCTTTGAGTTTGACGTAGGCCCCGGTATCGGCCAGGGCGAAGACGAGCGTGTTCTGGAATTCGCGGTAGCCTTCGCCCTTGCGCTCAATCCACCCGGCGGCATCGGCCCAGCGCGCCTCTGGATGTAAGACGATGAGCTTGGGACGGCGGTTGTCGGGGATGCCGTCGCCGCTGGTCGGCCAGAGGTAGGTATCGAAGCGGGCGCCGAGTTCTTTTTCTATGACTTCGCGCAACCGCTCCTCGAACGCCTGGTTGTAGAGTTCTTTCTTGTCGAGGATCATCCGGTTGAGGTTGGGGATGCGCGAGAAGTAATGCCGGTCGCCTTCCCCGTTGAGGTACCAGAGATTGTTGGAGAGTCGTTGGAGCACCTCGGTGACGAGGGCCGGGAAGGTATCGCCGCGCATCACGGCCAGCTTGATGTAGGGCAGGTTGATGCCCGGCGCGGTCTTGTCCGCGCTGAAGGAGTGGAAGAAGACGGCGGTGGCGACGCGCTGGGCCAGGTGTTTCCAGTTGCGGTTGGCGGCATCGAGGGACGGGGCCTTCGCCTCGTGCCCGGCGATGTCCGAACCGATGACGCCTTCGTATTCGGTGCCAGCGTGGCGCAGGAATTCCTGGCGCACGGCGGTGTGGTCAAGGTTGAGGTCGCCGGGGAGGATCAGGTCGAGGTTGGCTTCGCGCCGGTAGAGGTCTTCGACGATGTGGGCGAGCAGGCGTAGCACGCCGCGCGTGCGCTGGAACGAGGCGTAGGTGCTCCACTTCTCGTAGAGGATATCGATGAGATCGGGATGGAAGGGGTAGGCGAGTTCCATCTTGTCGCGGAAGCTCACGTCGCGGGCTTTGGCGGGCAGGTCGTCGCGATGCTGCTGGTAGGTCTGGAAGTAGGCGTGGATCACCTGGCGCATTTCGCCGGTTTGGAGTTGCTCCACTTCGAAGAGGCGGCGGCGGATGACGGCGTAGACTTCTTCGCCCTGCACCGGCGTGACGATACTCTCGACGCGCCCGAAGATTTTGTTGAGGCGGGCCAGGGATTCTTCCTGGCGCTCGCCGAAGTCTTCCAGGTAGCTGGAGGGCAGCGTGACGACCATCATGCCGTAAGGCAGGCTGGCGACGGCCTCGGTGAGTTCCTGGAAGAAGGAGAAGGTCTGGGTGCTGAGGGCCTGGTCGATTTGGCCCTTGTCGCGCACGTCCTGGGCGCGGTTGATGTATTCGAGGATTTCGTCGAAGAGCAGGATGAAGGGCTGGTGCGCTTCGAGGAAGGCGCGCAGGGCAGCCTTGCCGGGGGAGACGCGGGCCTCGTCGTTGGCGCGGAACGCCGCGTAGCCCTCGCGCCCGCCGATTTGGTGGGCGATCTCACCCCAGAAGGTGCGGTCTTCGATGGGGTTCCAGTGGTTCCCGGCGATGACGCTGACGCGCGGCTTCCCCCCCTTCTCTTCCCCCCCCATGGGGGGGACTGAGGGGGAGAGCAGCTCGCGGACTTTGTCGCCGTGCTTGAGGTAATGGTAGATGGCGACCAGGGCGTGGGTCTTGCCGCCGCCGAAGGGGGTCTGGATTTCGACGACGGAACCGCCCTGTCCTTGCACCAGCTTGCGGTTGACGCGGGTGAGCAGGTTGCGCAGGCCCTCGGTGAGGTAGGTTTTCTTGTAGAAGAGGTAGGGATCGTTATAGTCGGGGGGCGCGGTGCCGGCGGCCACGTCGCCCACGTCGGCGGCGAAGATGGCCTCGTCGAAGTCGCCGTTGCGGATGTCAACGTGCGGTGGGATGATGTCGAACCAGTTTTTCATAATGGCCTCCTGGGGTTTGGCTCACGGATTTTTGTTTGGTTTAATCCGCGTGTAACCGCGTGAATCTGTGAGTAATAAGGTTTGGCTCACGGATTGACACGGATATACACGGATTTTTTCTTTTTGGTGTAACTGTGTGAATCTGTGAGTAATAGGGTTTGGCTCACGGATTGACACGGATATACACGGATTTTTTCTT
>SLSP01000404.1 GCA_007130345.1 Thermoflexales bacterium | reverse complement strand
CTTGATACTACAGGTAGATTTTTCGCGTGCGAATTTCATACAGGTAGTAGGTCGCGTGTGGAAAAATCGGATTTTTGGACTTTTTTCAGGGGAGTCAATAATGATAGCGCAATTGAGCAATCAAGACATCATCGCCGGTAACTTTTTCACCAGCCTCCGCTCCGTCCCGCCACCTTTTTCCAATTCCAGGATAGATTCCAATAGGCGTTGCGCATTCCTGGGACTACGTAACAAATAGGCCGTTTCTTCCAACGCCTCGTAATCTTACAGGGACAGCATCACCACGGAGCGATTATCTTGGCGGGTGATGACGATAGGAAGACGGTCATCGCAGACCTGATCCATTTTTTTGACTATAGTCTGATAACTTACGGTACTGTTTAGTGTCTCCATAGTATTGACCTCCTCTATTTAGTCCTCAACCCGCCAAAACCCCTGCTCCTGCTCCCACTCCTGGAGCGTCTCCGGCTTGGGGCAGACGACGACCGCGCTGGCTTCTACCGTGACCGTGCCATCGGGCAGGCGGATCTCGCCGGCGACTTCCGCCGAGCGCCGCCGCCGCTGCACCACCCAGCCCACCGCCGTGAGCGGCGTCTCGGTGGGCGTGGGCTTGCGGTAGCGCAGCTCCAGCTTCGCCGTGACCCAGAAGGGCGTGCCCTCGGCGGCCATCATCAGCGCGCGGCCAGAGGTCTCGTCGAGGATGGTCGCCAGGATGCCCCCGTGTGCGATGCCGGGGTAGCCCTGGTACACCTCCGGGATGGTCAGGGGGACGACAATCTGGCCCGCTTTGTGATCTTCGTAGAAGCGCAGGTGCAGGCCCACGGCGTTCTCTCGCCCGCAGACGAAGCACATCCGCGAGGTGGGTTGGGGTTGCCAGTGTTCGGGAATTTCGGTCATGGTCAGTCTCCTCAAACGTCAACTCCGCTCACGTTTGACGTTTCACGCTTCACGCCGTCACTTATCCTCGCGCATATACGCTTGACCAAGCGCGGCCGGCGCGCCCACCAGGTGACTCAGCGACTCCCACCAGGTCATCACCACGAGCACGACGATGGTGAGGAGGTAAGGCAGCATATTGAGATACGATGCCGGAATCCGCGCGCCGGCGGTCTGAAGCCGGAATTGTACCGCGTTGATCCCGCCGAACAGAATCGCGCCCAAAATCGCGCGGGCCGGATTCCACATTGAGAAGATGACCAGCGCGATGACGATCCAGCCGCGCCCGCCGGTGATGTTCTCGGTCCAACCGGGCGCGTAGGCCAGCGAGAGGTGCGCGCCGCCCAGGCCCGTCAGCATCCCGCCGAAGATGGTGTAGAGGTAGCGCGTCTTGATCACGTCAATGCCCATCGCGTCGGCGGTGCGGGGCGCTTCGCCCACGGCGCGCAGGTTGAGGCCGTTGCGCGTCTTGTACATATAATACCACGCCAGCGGAATCAGGAGATACATCAGATAGGTGAGGATGTCCTGGCGGAAGAGCGCGCCGAGCACGGGAACTTCGCTCAGGAAGGGGATGAGGATGGGGCGAAAGCGTTCAGCGACCAGACCGGCCAACCGCCCGCTGTGAGCTTCCGGGCCGAGGCGTTGGCCCAAGAAGCTCGCCAAGCCGCCGCCGAAGAGCGTGATGCTCAGACCGCTGACCACCTGGTTCGCGCGCATGGTCACGCTGAGGAAGGCGTGGATGGCGGCCATTGCCGCGCCCACGATGATGGCGACCAGCACGCCGAGCCAGGGGAGGTCGGTATAATATGTGGTGGCGAAGGCCGTCACGGCGCCCATCAGCATCATCCCCTCCAGCCCCAGGTTGAGGATGCCGGAGCGCTCGGTGTAGATTTCGCCCAGGGTGGCGTAGGTGAGCGAGGTGCCCGCCTGTAATGTGATGGTCAAGACAGAGGTAAGTAACCGCAGGAATTCTGTCATGCTTCAACCTCCATACCGGTGGTGTGCGGATCGATGATGCGCAGGCGATATTCCATAAAGATCATCCCCGCCAGCATCGGGATGAGGATTAGCCCCTGGAGCACCAGCCCCATCGCGGCGGGCAAGCCCATCCGCATCTGAATCTGATCGCCGCCCACCAGCAGCGAGGCCATCAGGATGGCGACGCCGATGATCGCCAACGGATTAAGTTGCGCCATCCACGCGACGATGATGGCGGTATAGCCATAGCCGACGGACAGCCCTTGTTGCAAGCGACGGGCCAACCCCAATACCTCGGTGGCCCCGGCCAGGCCACTGATGGCGCCCGATAGCAGAATCGCCAGCACGACGTTTTGGGCGATGTTGATGCCCAGGTAGCGCGCGGCGGTCGGATTTTCGCCGATGATCTGTAGCTCAAAGCCCCAGCGCGTGCGTTTGAAGACAAACCAGAGCACGACGGCCAGGATGATGGCGAGGTAGATGCCCGCGTGAACGCGCCCGGTGATGCGGGGCAGCCAGGCGGCCTCGGTGAAGGTCGCCGTCCCGGAGTTGTAGCCCGGCGCGCGCCAGGCCACGTAGTACAGGTGCTCCGAGTAGAGGATGGCGACGTAGTTGAGCATCAAGGTGGTCAGGGTTTCATCGACGCTGAGATAGGCTTTGAGTACCGCCGGGATACCGGCCCACAGCGCGCCCGCCACGCAGCCCGCCAGGAGCGCCAGCGGCAGAAGCGTCCATCCGGGCAAGCTCTGCGCCCAGAACAGGGCGACGCCCGCCGCCGCGACCCCGCCCAGGGTCAGTTGCCCTTCGGCCCCGATGTTCCAGAAGCGCATTTTGAAGGCGATGGCGACGCTCAACCCCGTCAGCATCAGGGGGATGGCCTTCACCAGCGTCTCGGTGAAGCGGTTCCAGGTGCCGAAGGCGCCCCGGAACATTTCGTAATAGGTCACGAACGGATTCGCGCCAGAGATCGCCAGGAGAAGTCCCCCCAAGAGCAGCGAGGCGAGAAGCGAGATAATAGGCACCAGCGTGCTCGCTCGGCGTGACATAGATTCGCGTTTTTCAAAGACAATGCGGCGCATATTACACCTCCTCCATAACGCGAGCGGTGGGAACATCGATCTCCTCGGCCGGCGACCCGGCCATCATCAGCCCAAGCTGGTCGATGCTGGCCTCCTCGGCCGGCACGACGCCCATCACCCGGCCCTCGTAGAGCACGGCGATGCGGTCGGCCACGGAGAACAGCTCGTCCAGGTCTTCGGAAATCAGCAGGACGGCGCGGCCCTGCTCGCGCTGTTCGAGGATACGCCGGCGCACCGCCTCGGTCGCGCCCACGTCCAGCCCGCGCGAGGGGTAGACGGCCACCAGCAATCCCTTGCACGCATCGATTTCGCGGGCCAGGATCGCCTTCTGGATGTTGCCGCCGGATAGAAACTTGATGCGGGTGGCGGGCGTCGGCGTGGCGATCTCGAAGCGCTTGATCATCTCGCGGGCGAAGCGCAACATCTGCCGAGGGCGCAGGATGCCCTTCTCGGCCATTGGCGATTGACGGTAGCCCTTCATCGAGATGTTGTCAGAGACGGGCATATTGCCCACGGCCCCCATCCCGATGCGGTCGGCGGGGATGTGGCTCACGCCAGCCTTGATAAAGTCCAGCGGTTGGCGGTTGGTGCGCTCCTGGCCCTCAATCTGGATGTGGCCCTGGGTGACGGGGCGCAGGCCCGTGACCACTTCGGCCAACTCGCGCTGCCCGTTCCCGGCGACCCCGGCGATGCCGAGCACCTCGCCCCGGCGGATGGTGAAGGAGATGCCTTGCAGGGCGGGCAGGCCCTTGTTGTTCTTCGCGTGGACATCGCGCATCTCCAGCATCGGGTCGCCGGGCTGGCTTGGGGCTTTGTCCAAACGGAAGAGCACCTCGCGCCCGACCATCAGCGTCGCCAATTCCTGGGGATTGGTCTCGGCGGTGTACTTCGTCGCCACGACGCGGCCATGTTGCAGCACGCAGACGCGGTCGGAGAAGGCCATCACCTCGTCCATCTTGTGGGTGATGAAAATGGCGGATTTGCCCTCGTCGATCATCACCTGGAGCACGCGGTTGAGGTCGCGCGCTTCCTGGGGGGTGAGCACGGCGGTCGGCTCGTCGAGGATCAGAATCTCGGCCCCGCGATAGATGAGTTTGAGGATTTCCACCCGCTGCTGCTCGCCTACGCTCAACTGCCAGATATAGGCTTTGGGGTCTACAGGCATATTGTAATGGCGGGCAATCTCGCGGATGCACTCAACGATCTCATCCATATTAGGGCGGAAGGGAAGACCATTCATCCCCAAAATCACGTTTTCGGCGACGGTCATGGTGGGGACGAGCTTGAAGTTCTGATGCACCATCCCGATGCCCAGGGCCGCGGCATCATTGGGGGAGCCGATGTCCACCTGCTCGCCGCGCGCGTAGACCTCGCCCTCTTCGGGGCGGTACAGGCCCACCAGGACGTTCATCAGCGTACTCTTGCCCGCGCCATTTTCGCCTAGCAGGGCCAGCACTTCGCCGGGATGGAGCTTCAGGTTCACGTGGTCGTTCGCCAGAACGCCGGGGAAGCGTTTGACGATGTTGCGCATTTCCAACACCGGTGGGGGATTATCGTTCATAAGCAGGCTCCTTGTTGAATGGCAAATGGCAAATAAAGATTGCGGTGGGAATAGATGTTGCTTATTTCGTGTTGCGTATTGCGTAAAATACGCAACACAGAATACGCCCCGGGAGCGGGTAAACCGCACATGCTCGCAGAACTGGCGCTAGAGGGGAGCGGTTTGACGCCGCTCCCCTCGGATGTACCTTAATCCTGAATGTTGCCGACGACGCCTTCGACGAAGAACTGTATCCCTAGCATATCGCCATCGCTCATACATTCGCCTTCGGCGACAGCGAGGTTGCCGGCTTGATCCGTGATGGGGCCACAGAACACGTCCCATTCACCGTTGACGATGAGCGCGCGCTCGGCGGCCACCAGATCGCGCACGTCCTGCGGCACCTTGGGGCTGAAATCGGCCAGATCGACGATGCCGTCCGTCATGCTGCCCCAATACTGGCTCGAAGTCCATGTGTCGTTGAGCACATCTTGGGCCACGTCGGTGTAGTACACGCCCCAATTCCAGACGGGGCCGGTGAGCACGGTGTCGCCGACGAAGCCGCGCATATCGGAGTTATAGCCGATGCTCAACATACCGCGCTCTTGGGCGGCCTTTTGCGGCTCGGTGGTGTCCTGGTGCTGCGCGATGATGTCCGCGCCGCCGTCGAGGAGGGCCACCGCGGCCTCGCGCTCGACGACCGGGTCGTACCAGGTGCTCGTCCACACGACGTAGACTTGGGCATCGGGGTTGGCCTTGCGCACGCCCAACGTAAAGGCGTTGATCCCGCGCACAACTTCGGGGATGGGGAACGCGGCCACGTAGCCGATGTGGTTGTTCTCGGTCATGCTTCCGGCGACCAGGCCGGAGAGATACCGGGGTTGGTACATCCGCCCGAAGTAAGTCGCCATATTATCGCGGGTCTTGAAGCCGGAGCAGTGTTCAAAGAACACGTCGGGGAACTCCTGGGCTACCTCGTACATGTGATCCATATACCCAAACGAGGTGGCAAAGACCAAGTCGTAGCCCTCTTGCGCGTATTGGCGCATCACGCGCGAGGCATCGGGGCCTTCGCCGATGTTCTCGATGAACGTGGTCTGCACCTGATCGCCCAACTGCGCTTCCAGGAACAGGCGGCCACGGTCGTGCTCGTAAGTCCAGCCCAAATCACCGGGGGGGCTGATATAGATGAACGCGGCCTTCAGGACATCGTCCTCCGGGTCATCTGCCGGCCCGCACGCGGGCATAAGCAGGGCCAGGACCAACACGATTGAAATGTATATCCATGCTCGTTGTTTCATAGGTAAACTCCTCCTTAGTTAGAATACGGTTAATGTGTCTGTGAGATACACTGTGAATGTTGCGCGGTTTCACCTCCTTGCTGGCGCGATGTGCTGAGAAAGCCCTCTGAGGACACAAAAAGCGTCGAAATGCCGCGCTTTCCGTGTCTCTCCGTTGACAAACTCAGCGTCCCCGGCAGTGCGCGCATGTTTGTGGGGACTATGCCGAGACTGGCTTGTTTGAATTTGGGTTGTCTGATGTCTGTCTCAGCTACTTCTTATATTAGGTCAACCGGATGACTTGTCAAGTGAGGGGTTTTTGTGACTCTACTGAAAGAACCCTAAACTTGGTGCTACCGGTAGATTTTTCGCGTGTGAAAAATTGACTCTACTGAAAGAACCCTAAAAAATCCGATTTTTTAGAAACTTGATATGAGATGTAGATTTTCCGCGTGCGAATTTCATATATTTAGTAGGTCGCGTGTGGAAAAATCGGATTTTTGGACTTTTTTCAGGGGAGTCAGTGGTTTGCTCACAAAATTGAAGGGGTACTCTTTGATGAGCACAGCCAGGGCAGGGGGATGAAACGGCTTAGTGCTGCTGTTCGGCCAGGTGGGACGGGTCCCATCGCAGGCCGATGTCATCGCGCAGGTTCCAGTACCAGAGCAGCGCGTTGATGCTGTCGGCCTGGGCGCGCGTTTCAAAGCGCTCGACGGCGGCGTGTAATCCGGTGACGGGCGGTTGGTAGCTGCCCAGCGCGATGGCTTCGACGGTGCGTTCCAGATGCTGCACGGAGACGCCCATCCGCTCGGCGAAGACGCGGGCGGTTTCCACGCGCTCCAGGTCGCGGAGTTGGTCTGCGATCCAGTCGCGCCACTCCGCGAGGGCCGTATCCGGGACGAAGGGGAGCCAGTGTTGCGGGTGCGCGCCGGCGAATATCTCCGCAAGGTCGGGATGGTTTTTGAGCGTGGCGATGGCCTGGCGGTCGAGCATCACACGCAGCGCGTTGTGATGCACACTTCGAGAGAGCCGGTCGCGCCATATCCGCGATTCCATATAGAAAGGGACGAAGACCTCCCAGGCCCACAACTCGTCCCAGGCGAGATGCACCAGATAGCCGCTGATGAAGGCGCGCTGTTCCGGTGTGAGCGCGCGCGGGTCGCGCAGCGCGGGGTAGGTGCGGAACATGATCTCGGCGGCCCGCTCGTCCTTGGGCTGTGAGACGCGGTAGAAGTGCGTGGCGAGGCGCTGCTGCCCGGTGACGGCCTGCACATCTACCGCCGTCGTCCCCAGGAGGTAGGCCGCCTCGGCCCGCGACACCTCGGCGCGGAGCGATTCCGGCAGCAGCGGGTCATCCAGTACAGTTTTGGCATAGACTAAGTGTTGAAAGGGTGTTGGCATACGTGACTCTACTGAAAGCCCCCTAAAAAATCAGATTTTTTAGAAACTTGATACTAGAAATAGATGTTTCGCGTGCGAATTTCATAATGTGTAGTAGGTCGCGTGTGGAAAAATCGGATTTTTGGACTTTTTAGGGGACTCATAAGTGTGTAAGCGTGCTCTAATTTGTGGTTCTTGTGAGATTTTTCAACGCAATGACGCAAAGGCACCTTTGTGCGCGTGCTAAGGCTCCGTATCAGTGTCCGCGTCGGCCTCCGCCGGCTCCGCGATCTGAACCGGCACGGCTTCGGGGATGATGTTCTCGATGGTAACGTTGTCGGGCACGATGATGTCCGGCAGGATGGCGTAGCTGCCGGCCTCCAACTCGGTGAGGTCGAGGGTCAACTGCACGTCATCGGGATCCAGCGTTTCCATAATCGCTATCGGCCCGCTCATAATCACCACCACGGAGTCGATGCCGACGGTCGCGCTCAATCCCGGCTCAAGTCCCCGGATGCGCGGTTCCACGTTGAGCGTCATCCCGCTGCGGATGGCCTCGATGGTCAGGGTCACGGTGACTTCAGGGCGCGCCGGCGGGAAGGTGGACAATCCCTCCGGCATCTGCAAAGCGACGGTGGTGGTCAGGCTTTCTGTGCGCCCGGTGAGGCTGATGGGCTGCGTCTGCAAGAAGCCCGGCGCGGCGCGGACGATCTCGGTGCGTCCGAAGACCTTGAGCACCGGCGGATCGACTTCCAGGTTGGCGATGCGATAGCCGGGGGCGGGCTGCCCATCCAGCGATACCGTGACCGCCAGGTCGCGGATGTAGCTCAGTTGCCAGATGGCGATGCTCACCGTGACCGCATCGGGGGACACTTCGACGTTGCGCACCGGGTTGCCAGCGGCGTCGACGGGGCGCGGCGGATAGTCGTTGGAGACATCGCTCTGCTCCCGTTGTAGTTCCACCGTGATCAGCGCTCGATCCACCTGCGCCACCTGCGAGGCCGGCCCGCGCACGCGCACCCGGCGGGGCGCGATGACGGGGGCATCGTGGCGGTACCCAGAGGCCGGCGCGCCTTGCACCACCACATCCACGGGCACTTCTTTATCCGTCAGCGGTTCCACATTGACCGCGATCTCGTGCGGCGTCACCGTGACGAGGTTGACCGGATTCCCCCGGGCTTGTACCTGTACCGGCAGCGTGTTGGTGCCCGTCACCACGCGGGAGAGATCGAGGTAGGCGCGCACGTCACTGGCCGTCAGTTCCCGCCAGACAGATTGCGGCGCTTTGAGGGTCACGCGGACGCTGCTCTCGCTGAGGTTGTAAGCGATCATCGTCTCCGGCAACCCCTGGATTTCCACTGGAATCGCGGTGTTCAGTTGGCGATCTTCGGTGGGATTTTCCGCTTCTGTGGCGACCATCCAGAGCAAGAAGGCTAGCGCCAGCGAGAGCAGCGCGAGGCCGATGTTGCGCCATACCGGTTGCTGCGTCATAGTCCACGCTCCCGTTTGAAGATCAGTTTGTGGCGGCGAATCCACTGCAAGATTCCCGAATCCGACGCCGGTTTGGGTATCAAGAAGGCCCGCAGAATCGAATCCAGGCGTTTCGTGTCGATTTCGCGGATGATGCGCCCGTTGTGGGTCAGCGAGATGGCCCCGCGCTCCTCCGAGACCACCACCGCTACCGCGTCAGTCTCTTCGGTGATGCCGATGGCCGCGCGATGGCGCAGGCCCAACTCCCGGTCGGCCAGGAAAGCCGCCGTGAGGGGCATCACGCAGGCCGCGGCCAGCAGGCGATTTTGGCGGATGATGATCGCGCCATCGTGGAGGATGGTGTGGTGGTCGAAGATGGTGGTCAGCAACTCGGAGGAGACTTCGGCATCGACGTAGATGCCGCTCTCCACAAACTCCTGGAGGCCGGTTTGCCGTTCGAAGACGATGAGCGCGCCGACGTTGCGCTCGGCCATATACGTGGTGGCCTCGATGACGGCCCCGATGGTCTTCTGAGCCTGTTCGACATCGACCTGGGGCATAAAGAGGAGTTTGCCGCGCCCCAGTTTCTCCAGTGCGCGGCGCAACTCCGGCTGGAAGAGCACCGGCACCGCGATCAGCAGCGCGGGGAGCAGTTGGGCGATAATCCAACTGAAGGCGCGCAGTTGGATGAAGCGCGTCAGAATAGCCAACGAAATGAGCAGGGCCGTGATCCCCCGAACCAGCGGCACGGCGCGTGTCCCTTTGAGGGCGTAGAAGAACCAATAAAACAGCGTCGCTACAAGGAAAATATCCAGAACATCAATCCACGTTATTCTTTGCAGCAACCATCCAATATCCCACATAAGCGTCTAATTCACCTCAGCGACCTTGCGGCGGTTCATGGCCCGACATTTCCCGATACAGTGCGGCATACGCCTCCCGATTGGGCGGATTCAGGGCCAGGATGGCCCCGATGGTCTTGATCGCGGCGTCTTTCTGGCCCGCTTCCAGTTGTAAATCGCCCAACACATCGAGGTGGCCGAGCGCCTGCTGCTTCTTGCCCACGTTGAGATACAGTTGCGCGGTGCGCGTGCGCAAGGGGATATTGTCGGGTTCGTTGCCGATGAGGTCTTCTAGCACGGCCAACGCCTTGTCCACTTTGCGCCGCTCAAGATACCGGCGAATCAGCTTGTCCAGGGCCTTGATGCCCAGGTGCGCCCGCCCGGTGCGCGGATAGAGGCGGAACAGGCCCAGATGCGCGCGCTCGTCGTCGGGCGCGATGCGGATGATCTCCTCGTAGTCCTTGATAGCCGCGTTCCAGTCCAGTCGCTGCATATCCAGGTCGGCCAGGCGGTGCAGGATGCGCGCGGCCCACTGTTCTTCGGCTTTGCCACGCGGCGCGAGCCGTTGCGCCTCGGCGTACACCTCGCGGGCGCGGTCGGTTTGCGCCAGTTGATAGTAGGCGTCGGCCAATTGCAGGTATTGGCGCAGGGCGTCGTCGATTTGCCCGCGCTGCATATACAGCTCGATGACCCGTTGATGCACGATCACATCCAGCGGGGAGATGTCCAGGATTTGCTGGTAGGTCGCCAGTGCTTGCGGCAGGAATTGGCGGATCTCATAAGTCCGCGCCACGATGCGATATTTGTCCATTGCCTCTTCCAGATTCCCGTTTTCCATCAGTAGCGAGGCCAGCAGGTGATGCAGCGGCAGGTAATCGGGGGCGCGGCTCAAGGTGTGGAATAGCTCTTCTAGCGCGCGGTAGATCTTCTTGCGGCGCTGATACTCTTGGGCCAGCGCGATGGACTTGAGGATGTCCTCAGAGCCGGGGACGCTGATCAATTCCACCAGGCTCAAGACCGTGCCGGAGCGGGCCAGTTCGTCTAACCGCTGGCGGGCCTTGATAGATTCCTCTTCCCATCCCCGCTGGCCCAGGAAGCCCACCAGGGTTTCGCTCAGTTGCTTGACCCGGCCCGGATCGCCAGTGTTGACCAGGCTTTGGGCCAGGCTCTCGTAAACGCGGATCAGGTCGTCGGCTTGCTCGCGCTCAATGGTGCCCACATCGACAATCTTGACCGCTTCGAGGAAATGCGGCAGCGCGTCTTCGAACGCGCCCTGGGCCTGATAACACTCGCCCAGGGAGAAGTGGCTGCCCAACACGTACTCCGGGTCCTGTAGCGATTTTTTGAAGAGCGGGATGGCGTTATCGAAGCGCATCTGTTCCTTGTAAATCAGCCCCAGGTTGAAGGAAATCGACGACATCGAGACGCCGGCGCCAACGAGTCGCTCGTAGGACTTCTGCGCCTCCTGCAAATCGCCCCGCGTCTGAGAATCCACGGCCTTGCTGATGAGCAAGTCCACCTCCATCTGCGAGAGGCCCTTGACGCGGGGCTTGTCCTCATCGAAGATGGATTCCGCCAGCTTGGCGAGGGCGCGCTGCCGGGCGATATCGACGGGGCTGCCCTGATCGTCGTCATCCTCTGCGGCAAGCTCATCGTCGCCGGGTAACTCCACTTTGCCGCCGATGGGGGGCGGTTCGGGGATGGGGCGTTTGCTCTGGAGCATCATCATCGTCTGCCCGATGCGCGGATCGTGGGGGATGAATTGCTGCATCTGGCGACAGACCTCAATGGCCCAATCGGGGTGGCTTTCCTGGTAGAGATATACCAGCCACAGCGCGGCCAGCACGGATTTGTCCACGTTGCGCTGTGTCTGATAGTGGTTTAGCAGTTCCACCCACGTCTGCACGGCTTCAGAGTCCAGCCGCACGACGGATTCCAGCGAGGAGGTCATCTTGGCGTCCAACCCTTGCTCTTTGTAACGGTGGGCCGCCGCCTGGTACATCTCGATGGCGGCCTGGGTTTCGCCCCGGCTCTCTCGCAACTCGGCGATCCGCTCGTAGGGGCCGGCGTCATCGGGGCTTAACTCGGTGAGGCGCGTGTACACTTCCAGGGCCTCATCAGCCTCTCTGGCGTTGAGCAAGGCCCAAGCGTAACCCATCAAAGAGGAAACGTCGTCGGGGAACTCCTCAAGGGCGCGGCGATAGGCTTTGACAGCCTCCGGCCACTTTTCCGCCCAGACAAAGTCATTAGCTTTTTGAACAGCGTCTTCGAATCGCAACCGGTTCCCGGCCAAAGGACACCCCCGTTGAGTTGGATTAGTTAAAAATAGCTCGAAGTCCCCATCTCGGGGACGGCTCAAGCGCGTACTCCCGGTCTAGCCGCCCCCGAGGCCGGGGGCTTGGAGCGTGCTCATAAAAGACTCTACTGAAAGAACCCTAAAAAATCCGATTTTTTAGAAACTTGATACGAGATGTAGATTTTCCGCGTGCGAATTTCATATATTTAGTAGGTCGCGTGTGGAAAAATCG
>SLSP01000491.1 GCA_007130345.1 Thermoflexales bacterium | reverse complement strand
ATTTTTAGGGTTCCTTCAGTAGAGTGACGTATCGTCGCGGATCTGACGATCCGCTCTGAGCGGGGCTGACTGAGTAAGGAACTTCCGCCGCGCTGTACTAGTTTTGAACGTCTCGCTCACAAAACTGAAGTGTTACCCTCAGAGAAGGGCCGCGCGCTCACCCATACCGCGCGATGTACGCCTCGGCCTTTTCGACCATCGCCCGATTGCCAACGAAGAGCGCGGTGCGTTGGTGCAATTCCGTCGGGACGACGTCCAGAATGTCCCGCGTGCCGTCCGAAGCGTAGCCCCCGGCAGCGGCGGCGATCAGGCCGAGGGGGGCAGCTTCGTAGAGGAGGCGCAGCTTGGCCTGGGGCGGCTGTCCTGGCGCGTGGTGCGCGGGATAGTAGAAGACGCCGCCCTGTAACAGGTTGCGGTGGAAATCCGCCACCAACGATCCCACGTAGCGCGAGGAAAGCGGCACAGCGGGGGACTCCGTCTCCATCCCGTGCAAATACCGATGGTACCGCTGCACGCCAGGACTCCAACATCGCGCGTAAGCGGCATTAGTACTGCCGTAGCGCGGCGGCTCAGGGATACGGATGTTCGGGTGCGAGAGCAGGAACTCGCCCAGGCTCGGTTCTAGCGTGAAGCCATGCACAGTACGCCCGGCGGTGTAGACCATCATCGTGCTGGAGCCGTAGATGATGTATCCGGCGGCGGCCATATCGCGCCCCGGCTGAAGGCAATCCTCCAGCGTGCCGGGGCTGCCGATGGGCGTCTTGCGCCGGTAGATGGAAAAGATCGTCCCCACACTCACATTCGAGGCAATGTTGGAAGAGCCATCTATTGGATCGAAGATCAACACGTATTTGCCCTGCGCCATGGTCGGATTCTCCGGCACAATGTTCATCAGCGTTTCCATCTCTTCCGTCGCCATCACCCCGACCCGCCCGGTGTAGCTATTCATGCGGATGAACACCTCGTTGGCGAAGACGTCCAGCTTCATCTGCTTCTCGCCCTGCACGTTGATGACGCCCATCTCGCCGAGGATGTTGCCCAATCCGGCGCGGCGGATCTCCCGCGCGATGATTTTACCGGCTAACGCGATATCGTAGAGTAAGTTGCTAAACGTGCCGGTCGCCTCTGGATGCAACCGCTCGCGTTCCAGAATATGCTGCTCTATCGTAACAATTTTGGGATCCATAGTCCCTCCTGGAGATATTGTGAGAGCGCGCGCCGAGCCACGTTCTCATATTGGGATTATTGGCGTTAAAGCAGACGCCTCAAAATGAATTAGGCCGGAGTATGCTACCAGTGTAGCCCACATAGCTCAAGAGGCAACCCGCCCGGCGCAGTCCCGGAGCGCTACAGCAAAAAAGCGAGGATTTCTCCTCGCTTTCTCCAGTCGATCTTAATCGCTCAGTCGTCCTGGCGCGCGCCCAATTTCCGATCCAGCATCAGCATCGCGTTGGGATGGCCCGCCGCCATCTCGAAGTACTCCACGATAGTGCGGGCGTTGTCCTCTTCCTCAACCTGCTCATCGATGTACCATTGCAGAAACACCTGCGCGGCATAGTCCTTTTCCGCCAGCGCCAACTCATAGAGCTGATGAATGAGGTCGGTCACATGCTGCTCGTGCGCGTAAACCTGCGCCGCCACGTCCTGAGGAGAGTCGAATTCTGCCTGGGGCTTCTGAATCGCCTCCAGGAAGACCCGCCCGCCCCGCTCGAAGACGTAGTGATAGAACTTCATCGCGTGTTCCATCTCTTCTTCCGTCTGCACGCGCATCCAGCGCGCGTATCCCGGCATATTGATGTCCTCGCAATAGGCCGACATCGCCAGGTAAAGATAGGCCGAGTACAACTCCGCCTGAATTTGCGCATTAATCGCATTCTGCATCTTCTGACTCAATTCCATGTTGATCTCCTTTGCAAAAACCTGATGAGGGGCAAATCCCAGACTACCAACCGCTGCGGTCCAGACGCTGCTGGATAGCGGCTATCACATCTTGCAAAACTTCCTCAGCATCATAGTCATACCCTTGCGTCTGCGCCGCTTTTTCCAACGATTCGCAGAGATAGGCTATCCATCCGGCCCACTCCTCAGAGGGGAGATGAGCCATAGCGGTTGCCGCTGTATGTATTGCACTCTGAACCACGCTGCGAGTAACCATGGGACCTCCTCAAAACCATAGTTTAGTTAATACGCTTCTAGTGTAATCCAATTTGGGGGTAAGTCAAAGCAACCTCACCCGTAAAAGTTCTGTTCTGGCGATGAGGCGAAAACGTAGCCCACGCCCCGAACGTTCAGGATATAGCAGGGATTATCAGGATCAGGTTCTAGCTTGCGCCGCAATCGGCGGATGTGAACGCGCACGATGGAACGCGCGCCCCAAGCGTCGGTCTCGTAGCCCTGCGCGCAGCGCACCAATTCTTGAGGAGAACATACCTCATCAACCCGGTTCATCATACACTCCAGTAGTCGGAATTCCGTGGTCGTCAGTTCTACCGGGTGCCCGTCACGCAGAACGATATGGCGAGCTTTGTCCAACTCGACGGAGGCCACAGTCAAAACGTCCGTGTCCTCGACAGCCTCCGGGCGGGCCAACTCCTCCAGGCCATCGGCGGCGATCAATTCCTGTAACGTGTGCTGGAGCTTCGAGACCAGTACCCGCCGGTGCCGCCCGACTTTGAGTTCGGAAAGGCCGCGCCGCACGGCTCCGAGCACTTCATCCACCGGGCAGGGCTTGAGCAAGAAGTCATACGCGCCTTTGCGCAAGGCCTGAATCGCGGTTTCCAGCGTGCCATACCCTGTAATCAGCAGCACGATAGTGTCATCGGAGATATGCCGGATGCCCTCTAAGACCTGCAAACCGTCCACACCCGGTAAGCGCAAATCGAGGATTGCCAAGTCGATGTGCTCCTCCTTCGCCAGGGCCAGGGCCTCTTCGCCAGAGGCCGCCAGACTGACCTGATACCCTTCGAGCCGCAACACTTCGCCTAGCGTCACCCGCTCCGCAGCTTCGTCATCAACCACAAGAATGTGAATGTTCTCCATCAAATCCCCTCCTGATCCCAGGGCAAGCGCACAATAAAGGTCGTGCCGGCATCAGGTGGACTTTCCACCGCGATGATGCCCCGATGACGTTCTACAATGCCATAACTGATTGCCAATCCCAACCCGGTCCCGGTGGGTTTGGTCGTGTGAAACGGCTCGAATAAGTTCTCCCGCGCCCCCAACGTCAGGCCGGGGCCGCTATCCCGGAAGGCCACCACGACCTCCTGACGCTCGCTGTGACTGGCTGTGCCGACCCACAGCGTGCCCCCATCGGGCATCGCTTCGATGGCGTTGATGATGATATTGAGAAATACCTGGGTCAACTGGTTGGCCGCGCCGCGCACCTCGGGTAAGTCCGGCGAGAGGCGCGCGAGTACGTCGATTTTCGACTGTTGCAGTCGCTTGCTGGCAATAGCCAGCGCGTCTTCCACCGGGCGGTTGACATCGACGGGCTGCATCGCCGAGGAGGGGCGGTAAAAATCCAGCATCCGCCGCACAATTTGCACTAACCGCGCGACCTCTTGCTCTGCCATCGCCAAGAATTTTTGACGCGCTGGCTCTTCGACGGCATGGTGAGAGACCAGGTGCAAGCTGTTTTGAATGGCCTGTAGCGGATTGTTGATTTCGTGGGCCAGGGATGCCGCGAGGCGGCCCACCGCCGCCATCTTCTCAGCCTGGATAAGTTGACTCTGTGACCGCTCGATCTCGTCAGCAAAGGCTTCCAGGTCTTGGTAAAGCTGCGCGTTCTGCACGGCGATAACCACCGTAGCCGCGATGTATTCAACCAGGGGAATCGCGTCCTCATCCAGATGACCGGGCTGGCCCAATACCACCAACACGCCCACCACCTCGGCGCGGCGGATCAAGGGGACGCTCAGAATATCCACCTCCGCGACGCCGAGCGCCTCGACCCAAAAGCCGCGCGTGACGGCACGCGCCAGGCTGGAACTCAGATGTGTCATCACCGCGTCGAGCACGGTGTCATCATCGGGCACCACGCGGCCCTCCAGCCACGCCCCCTGGGAGCTGCGGGCGGTACGCACCACCCACGCTTCGGAGTCTTCTTCGTTGAGCACTACCGCCAAAGCATCGGCCTGGATCAGCTGATCCAGGCCCTCCAAAGCGGAGACCAAAACTTGATCCAGGTTCAGTGTGGACGAGATCATACGGTTAATCTCGTCGAGCGCGGCTAACTCCTGGTTCCGTCGCCGTAACATCTGCTCAGTGCGCCGGATGCGCAAGACCACGCCGATGCGGGCCAGCAATTCCTGGGGATCGAAGGGCTTGATGACGTAATCATCCGCGCCCATCTGTAAGCCGCGCGTCTTGGCCGTCACCGAATCCAGCCCGGTGATCAAGATCACGGGCGTGCGGGCCAACAGCGGCGTGGCCTTCATCTTCTCCAGGATGCGGAAGCCATCCTCACCGGGCAGCTTCACGTCCAACAGCATAGCATCCACATGTTGCCCGGCTTGCGCTTCCCGATGCAGAATGGTCAGCGCGCGCTCCCCCTCGGTGGCGACCAGCACATCGCAAGGCAGCAGCGCCAACACTTCCTGCACCAACTGCACCATTTTGGGATCATCATCAACGACTAAAACGCGCGACCTGAACTCATTCATACCTGAGAAAAGCCTCCATACTTGACTTGAGTATCTCCTCTATCCGCCTCATTTTCCTTGCCGTCCTGACACATACCGAGAACACTTCAAGTATAGCGCGATTCAGATAATTTGAGAAGTCCAGGCGCGCTTTTGTAAGAAAAAAGGGCAGCGTCGTGACGCTGCCCTACAGAAATCAGGCCACTTCAGAAGCCCTTATCAAACGCCTCAATGTTCCACATTTCGGAGCTTTCTGTGGAATCGAGGATTAAACCGGAGACACCGGGACGGGTCGCCGCAAAATTCAAGCGCATAAACAGCGGAATGACCGGGAGCTGCTCAGAGAAAATGCGTTGCGCTTCCTTATGCCCTTCGATATAATCCTCCGTTCCGGGGAACGCGGTGTGAGCACGATTGCACGCCGCGTCGTATTCGGGATCGGAGAATCCGGGAGTGTTCAGTCCTGTCCAGGCGTTAGCTTCGGAGGGGATATTCTCGCCCTCGAAATCCACGTAGAGATCGCAGGGCGGTTCAAAGCCCGGCAATCGCCAGGCAAAAGAGCCGATATCAAAGCGCCGCCCGAATAGCGGCCCCTGAGGGCCATCGGCCAACCATTGATCGGCGGGCAGCGCTTCTAAATTGACCTGGATACCACATTCGGCCAAATCCTGTTGATAGCGGCGTATATACTGCGTACTGAGATTGTCCATAGCGCTGCCCCAGTTGAAGGCCAGGGACGTGCCATCAGGCACCCCATCAACGTCCTGGGCCTCACGGATAGCAGCATCATCCGGCAGCACCCACCCAACCTCTTCCAGCAGCGCCATCCCGGCCGCCGGATCGTGGTCGTATACGGTGATGCGATCCTCCGCGTATAGGGGGTGCTCAGGCGGAACGTAAGTGTGCATCACGGGCGAGCGACCGTAGAGCAAGGCGTCCGCCGCGCCCTGCCGATCCAGGCACAGCGCAATGGCCTGCCGAACTCGCGCGTCGCTGAAGAAGTCCGGGCGGGCATAGGTCTCGATGAAGTCGATGCCGAAGTTCGCGTGCTCCCACATCCTGCCCGGTTCGAAGAGCGTGGCGATCACGTTCTGCTGATCGAGCTTGAGCAGCAAATCGGCCTGGCTTTCCAGATTGCTATCCCGCGTCACAATGTCGCACTCGCCAGAAATCAACTGCGCCACCGCCGCGTTAGGATCGCGCGCGAAGCGAAAAACTACCGTGTCAATGTAGGGCAATCCCTCATCCGCGCGGAAGTAATATGGATTGCGCACGGCAGTGATGTGATCACCGGAAACCCACTCTTGAATGACGAAGGCACCCCACCCCATCGGCATCCGGGTCGATTCCTCCGCTTCGAGCAGATCGGCAGCGGTATATCCAAGCGCCGACTGCCATAAATGGCGGGGAAAAGGATGCCAGAAGTTGGTGAAATAGGTATGGTCAATATAGCCGGGCAAGCCCGTCCAAACGGTGGTCTGCGTGTCGAGGGCCACATAAGACGCGGTGCGGTCATAAAGCTCGCGGTCTGTGGGCGTGCCGGGATCACCGGTCAGTTCGTAACCGTAGACCGAGTCGTCGGCAGTGAGCGGGGTGCCATCAGACCACGCCACGCCCGCGATTATCCTGAAGGTAGCGACTATCCGATCCATTTGCACGGGAGTCCCATCGAATTCTACCGCGCACTCCGCGGCATTGCACCCTGTCGGGCGAATGATGTCGCCCTCCTCCAAATCCACCACCGCCCCGGCATCGTTCACCACCCTATCACCAGCCTGCACCGTCACCGTGTTGATCACCGCGTCGCCATCCTCGAGACTGGGCAGCTTCTCCAGGATGACGGGCTGGAAGTCATACGCGCGGTTGTCAATAGGGCCGTCGTACACAGCGTGTTGGATGTGCCGGGCCGCCAGAGTCGGGGACTCGTCACTGTACAGATACAACGTATCAGGCTCTTGGCCCAGGCATACCACCAGGATCTTGGTTCGAGTAACGGGCGGCGGCTCCGGCGTCGCTTCTTCAATGGGAGGGGCCTCCGGCGTGACCTCGACCGTGACCACCACCGTTTGGGTGACGTACACAATCTCCGACGTTCCCCCACATGCTCCCAGGAGCATACTCAAGAGTATCAGCAAACTTCCCATACTCACCACAAGTTTATATCGCATCTCTCCTCCTCAACACATTCTTTGCCCCCCTAAAAAGGGCAAAAATCCGATTTTTCCACACGCGACCTACTACCTACATGAAATTCGCACGCGAAAAATCTACATCGTCGTAGAAGATGATTTTTATAGCCTTCACTACAGAAAAAGCCCCCGCGCCGCTCACACATCCGCAGCGCAGGGCTTTTCTTCGTCATCATCAACACTGAGGGAATCAGTTGTAGTTGTAGTCGTCGTCGTCCCGGGTGCGTTCGCGCACATAAAAGGCCGAGCCCATTAACCCCAGGAGCAATCCGCCGATGGACGCCCCGTAAGAAAGAAAGCTCAACCAATAGGTGGTCGCAACCAACTCCAAGACCATCAGCAGCGGCCCCAAGACCCCCAAGATGACCAGGAGCATCCCCAACCCGACGAGCTTAAAGGGACTCACGGAACGTTAGCCCTTGTCTTTATACAGCCAGCAGGCCACCAGGTGTTGCGGGTCCGTCTCGAAGTGCGGCGGCTCATCCACATTGCACAACCCGTCCATGATGTGCGGGCAGCGCGGGTGGAAGCGGCATCCCGGCGGCGGGTTGACCAGACTCGGCGGTTCGCCCGGCGGCACATCCCGGAACTGCATGGCGTTATCCGCGTCGGGATCGGAAGTCGCGGCCAGCAGGGCGTGTGTGTACGGGTGGCAGGGATTGTCGATCAGATCGTTGATCAGGCATTTCTCTATCGCCTGCCCGGCGTACATCACGAAGACCCACTCGGAGAAGTAGCGCACGGTCGAGAGGTCGTGCGTAATGTAGATCACGGCCAGATTGTGCTTTTCCTGTAGCCCCCGGAGCAACTTGAGGATTTCCACGCGCACCGAGGCGTCCAGCATCGAGACGGGTTCGTCCGCGACGATCAGCTTCGGTTCGAGCAACATCGCCCGACTGATGACAATACGCTGCTGCTGCCCACCGCTTAACATGTGCGGGTATTTGGGCAAGAAGTCCTCGATGGGTGCCATCTTGACCTCTTCCAGCACCTTGCGAATGCGCCTGCGGCGCTCTTCTTTGGACTTGATCCCGTTGATAATTAAGGGTTCTTCCAAAATCCGCTCGATAGTCATAAAAGGCGCTAACGCGCCGTATGGGTCTTGCTGCACAAAACCGATTTGTGACCGATACTCGCGGAGCGCGTTGCCGCGCTGTTCCGAAAGTCGCATCCCATTGAAGGTCACTGTGCCCTCGGTGGGAGTGTTCAGTCCCAAAATTGTCTTCATCAGGCTGGTTTTACCGCAGCCACTTTCGCCAACGATAGCGATGGTCTCGCCGAGGCGCAGATCAAACGTGATGCCATCGACCGCGCGCACGTAACCGGCGTGACCAAACCCAAATCGCCGCAGCTCAAACCAGACCCGCAGGTCTTCTATCTTCAACAACACATCTTTCAATGCCACGCTGCTATTATCCATAACCGGTACCTCATCCTGGTGTCCCTGTGCTTTCATTTGAACAGCCATACCATCGCCCCCTTCACTCACGTATACAGCCAGCACTTGACCGAGCGACCATCTTGCTCGGTAGTGGGCGGTTCTTGGTCACAGCGGCCAAAGCGCTTGGTGCAACGGTCGGCAAAACGACACCCGGTGGGCGGCGAGAGCAGACTCGGCGGTTGCCCGGTGATAAAGTCCGGTTCCTGATCGCCCCGCAGCCGGGGCACACTGGCCATCAACTTCTGCGAATAGGGATGCAAGGGCTTGTCGAAGAACCGATGCGCGTCACTGCGCTCCACGATCTGGCCCGCGTACATCACCGCGACGCTGTTCGCCAACTCGCTGGAGGTGGCGATGTCGTGGGTGATGAGAATGAAGCTGAGTCCTAGCTCCCGCTTCAACTCTTTCAGCACGTTGAAGATATTCGCTTGCGTCAGCACATCCAGCGCAGAAGTCGGCTCGTCCAGCACGATGAGGTCGGGCCACGTCACCAGCGCCATCGCAATAGCGACTCGCTGCCGCATCCCGCCACTCAACTCAAAGGCGTAGCGGTGCAGGAAGTCCTGGGGCACCCCTACATGCTGGAACATCTTGCTGGCCCGGGCCAGCGCTTCCTCCTTACGCATCCCGTTATGGATAATGGAGGGTTCGGCAACTTGATCGCCGACCCGGAGCACCGGGTTCAGCGAGTTCATAGCCGCCTGGGGCACCATCGACATCCGCAGCCAACGCACTTCGCGCCGATAGCGGTCGTCGCTAAGTTTCATCACATCCTGGCCTTTGAGATTGACCTCACCGGTATAGGTATGCACGTTCCGGGGCAACAGGCGCAGGATCGCTTTAGCCAGCGAGGTCTTGCCGCAGCCCGATTCGCCCAGCACCACCACCGCTTCGTCGTGATTCAGTTGGAAGTCCACACCATCTACGGCGCGCACAACACCCTTCGTCGCGCGGAAGTGTAACACCAGGTCTTTTACATCTAGCAAGAGTTCTTTTTCGGCCACGATTACACCTCCCTTAAGCGGGGGTTAAAGATACGATCCAGCGCGAAACCCACCATAGCGAAGGCCAGGCCGACAACCATCAGCAAAGCCGCCGGTTGTAAGACCCAGTAGTATTGCTGGTTATACAGCGCGCCATTAGAGCGTGCGTCGTCGATCAGCTTGCCCCAGGTAGGCAGCACGGGATCACCGATACCCAAGACGGCCAGCGACGCCTCCAGGAAAACGAAGGCGGGGATGGCGCTCACCAGACCGGGAATCAGCACCGGGACGATGCGCGGGACCAGGTAGAAGATAATCAAGCGCCAGTTACTCGCGCCATACGCTTGGGCCGCCTCGATATAGGGCGATTCCTTGACCTGGAGGAAGATCGCCCGATAAGTCTTGATGGCCCCGCCAAAGATGCTCAAGATGATCACCCATCCCAGGATGACCCAGATACTACGCGAGAGAAACGTCCCGACCATTATCAGGATGGGCAAGAATGGCAAGAGCATGTTGATCTCGGTGATGCGCTGGATGATGGAATCCACGATGCCCCCAAACCAGACCCCGATAGCCGCGATGATCATCGTCGTGACCGTCGTGCCGAGTGCCGCGAGCAGCCCGAAGGCCAGCGCGACCGGCGTGCCCCAAAGCAGCGCCACGCTCAAATCGCGCCGCCGATGGTCGGTGCCCGCTATGCCGTGAACTTGTCCGTACAGCACAAATTTGGCATCCACCTCGGTCTCTTCCTCAAACGTAATAGCCTCGATACGCAACGTATACGTCCCCTTAACCACGGTGGGGGTTTCCTGCTCAGGATCGGCAAACAGACCGATGCGCGGCTCAACGCCATCGAGGCGTCGCCGTCGCAATTGTTCATCCTGGTTGATGCGGTACGTCTCAGTGCGCCCGGCGGTGATCTCGCCCAGGCGAATCTCCCGCCCATCGGGCGTGATCCACGTCATAGAAACATGAGGAGCGCGCCTCTGATACCGTGTGGCGAAGAAGATGGTCAACGATTGTGGAAAGCCATCGTAATCATAATCGAAGGTGTATTCCAGCACCACGTCATCCATCTCTTCGGAGATGGTCGTCGTGGTCTTCGTCACCGCGTCATCGTCAGCGCGGATCACGATAGTCTCGGGGAGTTTCTGCGCCCGAAACAGATTACTCCAAGCTGGTGGCACAGTCCGCGGCGTATCACCCCATATTTCCTCTCCCCCGCGCCAAAGCCGAATCGCCTCACTGTAGGGGATGGTGATGACGGTGTAGAGTGCCGTCAAGACCATGCCCGCGATGATCAGCAGGCCAAAAACCGCCGAGGGATACTGCCGGATATCCTTAAGAGTTTGGGTCAGCCATTTCATTTGTGTGCTCCTCCACTACCTACGCGCACTCTGGGATCGACCAGCGCGTAGATGAAATCCAGGAAAAAGACCGTAAAGGCCAGCAGATAGGCGTAGATGACGTTAGAACCGACGATCACCGCCGTATCAAACAGCCCGATGGCCTGGAACAATAACCGGCCCAGTCCCGGCCAGTTGAAGATGGTCTCGGCGATGATGGCCCCTTGCCAGAGCGTGATCAGCATCAGCGCAAAGCTGGTGATAATGTTCGGCAACGTCGGGCGCAGGATGTACTTGCGCTCAACCTCTCTGGACGAAAGCCCCTTCGCGCGGGCCAGTTCCACGTAATCCTCCATCGAGAAGATCAGGAAGAACGTGCGCCAGCCGTAGACGCTGCCAAAGAATCCGCTAATCAACCAGGCCGCCACCGGCAAGATCAGGTGCCGCCCAATGCTGAGTAAGCGCGGAATTAATTCCGGCGGCGGAGGAGCCGCCACCATCCCGCCGAAGGGCAACCAGCCTAGCACCGCGGCAAAGATCAGGATCAGGAAAATACCGTAAAACCAGGCCGGGGCTGCCGAGATGGGCGACAAACCGATGACCATCTTATCTAATAGACTCCCGTAGTTTCGGGAGAGGTACAGCGCGAAGAACAAACTGATGAAAAACAACAACAGGTTCGAGGTAGCCATAAATAGCAACGTGGGAGGTAGCCGCTCCAAGATGATATTACTCACAAGACGCGAACCGCTGTCACTAGACATGAATTGTGCGCGGCCCAGATTTAACGTCAGGGCACGGCCCAAAAACCTGAAGCTGCGAATCAAGAACGGTTGATCCAGACCCAGGCGGCGCACCTCTATTGCAATGGTGTCTTCTATGAGTTTCTCGCGTTCGGCCTGCGACAACTGCCGTACCTCGGGATCCATCCCCAGACTGATAGACACTTGCTCACGAATTTGGCCCCGGAGAATTTGATCCACGTACCCACCCATATTGGCAATTAGCACGGTCAAATAGATGCCGATCACCACCGCGACCATAATGGAGGCAAACTTGGTGAGGGTATACCGCGCGAGTTTGAAGCCCATACTCTGGGTCAAAGGCTTCTTCTGAGGAGGAGGAACACTCTCGGGGGGAGCCGTCAAAGCACTCACAAGAGGGCTGTTGGCAGCCGCGATACTTTCAGATGAGGCATTTTCAGACATAGCTTGATCCTCTCTTTTTTATGACGCCACGGAACAATTATCTGTGCGTTAAAGACCTACCAGAAAACCTCGTGAGGATGCGGTGGCCCTTGAAGGAATCAACTCGAACGTGCTGCTCTGGATTCGTAAGGATGGGGACTCTAAGACACAGAATTTTACCGGGCGTCTTTTGATGTAACTTTGAAAGCGTATCCGGGGGCGAGTCAAACTCGCCCCCGGAGTGTATCTAAGCGCCTAGGGCGCGGT
>SLSP01000224.1 GCA_007130345.1 Thermoflexales bacterium | reverse complement strand
TCGTCACGGAGCCGTCGGCTTGCTGATAGGTCTCCAGGATGGCGATCATCACGCGGGGCATCGCCAGCCCGGAGCCGTTGAGGGTGTGGACAAAGCGCGTTTTGGCCCCCGGCTCCGGGCGGTAGCGGACGTTGGCTCGCCGCGCCTGGAAGTCGGTGACGTTGCTGCACGAACTGACCTCCAGCCACTCGCCCTGGCCCGGTGCCCACACCTCGATGTCGTAGGTTTTGGCCGAGCAGAAGCCCAGGTCGCCAGTGCAAAGCTCGACGATGCGATAGGGCAGGTTGAGCGCTTCCAGCAGCGTGGTGGCGTCGTTGACCATCGCTTCGAGGGCTTCGTAGCTGGTTTCCGGCGTGACAAACTTGTACATCTCCACCTTGTCGAACTGATGCCCGCGCTTGATGCCGCGCACATCGCGGCCCGCGCTCATCTTCTCGCGGCGGAAGCAGGGGGTGTAGGCCACATAGTGCAGCGGAAGTTGATCGGCGTCGAGGATTTCGTCGCGGTGGAGGTTGGTCAGCGCGACTTCGGCGGTGGGCAGCAGCCAGATGTCGTCCTCGCGGTCGCAATAGAGGTTGTCATGGAACTTGGGCAGTTGCCCCGCGCCCATCAGCATGTCCTCTTTGACCACAAAGGGGACGTAATACTCGGTGTACCCGTGTTGGCGCGTCTGCACATCCAGCATCCAGAAGATGCAGGCGCGTTGGAGGCGCGCGCCGGCCCCTTTCAGCACGTAGAAGCGGCTGCCGGAGAGCTTGACGCCGCGCTCGAAGTCGATGATGTCCAGCGCGGGGCCGATGTCCCAATGGGGCAGCGGTTCGAAGCCGTCCGCCGCGAAGTCGCGCGGCTCGCCCCAGGTGCTTACCACCGGGTTCTCGGACTCATCCGCGCCGACCGGGACGCTGGCGTGGGGGAGGTTGGGCAGCCAGTGTTGCTTCTCAGCGAAGTCGGACTCGATGCGCCGCAGTTCCTCCTCCATCGTCGCCAGCTTCGCGTTCAACTCGCGCATCTCGATGATGCGGGCCTGGCGCTCGGCGGGGTCTTTCATCCGCCCGATAGCCTTCGACGCGCTGTTGCGCTCGGCGCGCAGCGATTCCACCTCTTGCAACAACGTCCTGCGCTGGATGTCCAGCGCGTAGGTCGTATCGACTAGGCCGGGATCGTCGTGGCGCAGGCGCATCGCCGCGCGCGCTCTCTCTGTTTCGTTCCGAATGATGTCAATGTCCAGCATTATGCCCCCCTTGAGAACTCGAAATCAGGTATATTATGCCACCAACGTTAACTTTGTCCAGCTTGTTGTGGTACAATGATAGGGGAGGAGTTCACCATTCTAACACTTTCTTAAGGAGGGTACACCATGAAGCACACCACTAAGTTGTTGATAGCGCTGCTGATGCTCTTGACGTTGGCGTGTGGGATAGTACGTCCCCGCGAAACCCCCGTCGCCGAGGAACCTAAGGTTGTGGAGGAAGACCCGCCCGCCGGGACGGTCGAGGTAACAGTCGAAGTCCCGGAGGTCACCGCTGTGCCACCCGATGCGGATGACGCTTCGCCCAGGTTATCCGTCAACCCCCAGGCTTTGGACGAACTCACCAGCTATCGGGGCCGGATCATCACCAAGGTTGAAAATGGTCAGGAACTAGCGGAAGAAGTCACGATGGAGCTTATGGCTACCCGCGATCCCAGGGCACAACAGATTTCTACTGTGATGGACGGTGAATCTTTCACGTTTATCATCACTGAGAACGAGTTGTGGATGGGGTTCGGGGATGAATGGTCCAGGATGCCGACGGATGACCCGGAGGAGATGCTCGGCGACTTCGACGATCTGTTCATGGATCAAAGCGAGTTGCTGGCGGATATTGATAACGTTAACTATGAGTACATCGGGCGCGAAGTCGTCAACGGGTATAACAGCCATCACTATCGCCTGAAGTACGACTCGATGGCGGACTTTATGGGGATGGAGATTGACGAAATCCGCAACGCCGAAGCCGACATCTGGATCGCGGATGAGCCGGATCTCCCGGACATGATGATCCGCTTGGTGATGATAATCGAGGCTACGGCGGAGAGCGAGGAAGGCACCTTCCACATCACCTTCGACATCTACGACGTGAACGATCCGAGCATCGTCATCGAACCGCCCGAAACTGCTGCCAGCGGCGGATTGCCCGCCGGCGTGCCGGAGTATCCCGGTGCCACCAACGTTATGAGCTTTGGTGGGATGATGTCCTTTGACACTGAAGACGATCTGGAGACCGTGTGGGCTTTCTATGAAGAGAACCTGGAAGCCGCAGGTTGGGAGCGCATCGACGGGATGGACTTTGATGATTTTGTGATGGAGACCTGGGAACGGGATGGGCAAGAGTTGCAGTTGTCCATCTCGGTCGAAGACGATGGCAGTACCTCGATTTTGATCTTCGCCGGCGATTAAGGCGACCGGAGGGGAGAGTTCGCCTCTCCCCTCTTTTTATATGCCCCTGGATTTCCCGCATCTGCAAGCCCTGGCCGCCGCCTGTGACCTCGACTTGGTCGGCGTGGCGGCGGCCGGCTCGACGCCCACCTGGGATACCTACGCGGCCTGGATTGCGCGGGGTCACGCTGCCGAGATGTGCTATCTGACCCGGCCCGCTGCCCTGCATCGCCGCGCCGATCCGCGCCACATCCTGCCGGAAGCGCGCTCGGTGCTGGTGGTTGGCGCGCAATATGCCGGCGGGCCGTTGCCGCTGCTCCCCGCGTTACACGGGCGCGTCTCGCGGTACGCCTGGGGCGAGGATTACCACCGCTGGCTGCTGCGCCGCCTCGAAGCGCTGGTGGCGCGTATCCACGCGGACGTTGGCCCCGGCGCGGCGCGCTGCTATGTGGATACCGGCCCGGTGCTGGAACGGGCGTGGGCCGTCGCTGCCGGTCTGGGCTGGATTGGCAAGCACGGGTGCCTGATCCATCCCCGGCTCGGTTCGTACATCTTCCTGGGCGTGGCGCTGCTGGAAGCCGCCTTGCCCCGCACGCCGCCGGCATCCCCGCCGGGCCAATGCGGAGATTGCACGCGCTGCCTCGCGGCATGTCCCACTGGCGCGCTGGTCGCGCCCGGCGAGGTCGATGCCCGGCGCTGCCTCGCCTACCTCACCATTG
>SLSP01000143.1 GCA_007130345.1 Thermoflexales bacterium | reverse complement strand
GGTCTTGCAGGTCTTGTAAATCTTGTGGTAGTTTTGTCATAGGCCTTCATGATATTAGACGCTAAAATGGGCCGGAAAGTTCCATCGGCCAGGAATTTCCCCCAACATTTTGAGCAAGTTCCAAACCTTCTTCTCCGATCAGAAGAGCCGGGGGTTCAATTTGGATAAGAGTCACATCTCGGATCCCATCCGTTTGGCCCGCCTGATGATCGCCGCGTGCTTGGCCTACATCTGGATCGTGTATCTCGGTGTGGTAGCCAAGCGAGATGACTGGGTCAAAGTCATCCATCGCACCGACCGCTGCGATCTGAGTCTCTTTCGCCTGGGCTTGGATTTGCTTGAGCATTGCTTGAATGAATCCATACCTATACCGGTTGGCTTCGTCATGCCCCACTTCTCAAAAAGTGTCCGGTAGTGAATTTGTGGAGGGCCTCAACAACAAAATCAAGACACTCAAGCGCCGGTGCTATGGCATTCCGCGCATCACCACGCTATTTCAACGGCTGTACTTGGACTTGCAAGGCTATTGGTTGTTTTCGCTGTACACCCACTAGTACAGCGCGGCGGAAGTCCCTCCTCAGTTAGCCCCGCTCAGAGCGGATCGTCAGATCCGCGACTACACGTCGGAACGGGGATCTGACGATCCCCTTGGAGCACATTCAACTGGGGAGCCATTTATGCCGTGCTGTACTAGATATGGCCCTTTCCGGCGAAATCCAAGAGAGCCAAAATCCATCAAGGTGATTGAGGGACACTACCGATAAATGGTAGGGGGATTTTTTTACCGAACACCGAGAAGGTCTGTGTCCTGCGGTATACCGCCTAAAGCGAGGAAGGTGTACTTCCGGGCACAAATCTTGAAGATACGGCCAAATCTGTGCGCGAAGGTAGCCTTTTATACCCCCACCCCGACTCGAACGGGGATAACGGACTTAGGAGGTCCGCGTTCTGTCCGCTTAAACTATGGGGGCGTGACGCTCAACATTATAACATTCTGTAGGGGATGCGCAACCGAGGGCGACGTCGGCTTTGACTTTCGCGCCGTTTCGTGCTATCACCTAACGTAGCACGAACTCCGGTTTGTGAGCAGCTACAGCAAATTACCCTAACCATTCTCAGGAGGCCCCTATGAGTACCTATCACGCCATTCAATGGATTGACGCCCGCCTGCGTCTGATCGACCAGCGGGAACTGCCCCACACCTTCACCCACATCGATTACGAAGACCCGCGCGCGGTCGCCGATGCCATCCGCGCGATGGTGGTGCGTGGCGCGCCCGCCATCGGCATCACCGCCGCGTATGGGATGGTGCTGGCTGCCCAACGCAGCCCCGCCGATAATCTGCCCGCCCTCCGCGCCGACCTGGAATCCGCCGCCGCCGTGCTCCGCGCCGCGCGGCCCACCGCCGTCAATCTGGCCTGGGCCATCAAGCGGATGCTCGCCCGCGCCGCCGACCCCGCGCTGGCGGACGTGGCCGCTCTCCGCGCCGCGCTGCTGGAAGAAGCCCACGCCATCAACGCCCTGGAGCGCGAGTCCAACCGCCAGATCGGGGTGAACGCGCTGCCCCTCGTGCCCGACGGCGCGAAGATCATCCATCACTGCAACACCGGCCCGTTGGCGACCGGTGAGTACGGGACAGCGCTGCGCGTCATCACCGCCGCCCACGAGGCCGGGAAGGGCGTCCACGCCTACGTCGATGAGACCCGCCCGCGCTTGCAGGGCGCGCGCCTCACCGCCTGGGAGCTGCAACAACTGGGCGTCCCGCACACCGTCATCGTCGATGGCGCGGCGGCGCACATTATGCGCACCGTCGGCATCGACCTGTGCGTGGTGGGCTGCGACCACATCGCGGGCAACGGGGATACCGCCAACAAGATCGGCACGTATGGGCTGGCCCTGGCCGCGCACGCGCACGGCATCCCCTTCTACGTCGTCGGGCCGACGAGCACCGTCGATATGGACATCGCCTCTGGGGATGAGATTGACATCGAGGCGCGGCCCGCCCGCGAAGTCACCCACGTCCGCGAGTGCCAGATCACGCCCGACGGGGTGGACGTGGCGAATCCCGCCTTCGACGTGACGCCCGCGTGCTACATCACGGCCATCATCACCGAGCGCGGCATCGCCCGCCCGCCCTTTACGGAGAGCCTGGCCGCGTTGATGCAGACCGAGTCGCGCTGATGGGCCTTGAATTGCTGCGTCCGCCAGGCGCGCTGCCGCTGTTGGTGGGCCATCGCGGGGCGTGCGATTGCGCGCCGGAGAACACGCTGGTCTCGTTCCAGCGCGCCGTCGCGGATGGCGTGGACGTGGTGGAATTGGACGTGCGCCGCACTGCCGATGGGCACGTTGTCGCGCTGCACGACGAGCGCGTGGATCGCACCACCGACGGCGAGGGTTTCATCGCGGAACTGACGCTGGCCGAGGCGCAGCGACTCGATGCCGGAACCTGGTTCGCGCCGCAGTTCGCCGGGGCGCGCATCCCCACGCTGGCCGAGGTCTTCGAGTGGGCGCGGGGCCGGGTGGGGCTGATGCTCGAACTCAAGTACGGTTTCACCGGCGGCTTCGATCCACACCTCGTCCCAGCTATCGTCGCCCTGATCCGCGAGCACGCCATCGCCGATCAGGTCGTCTTCATCTCCTACTGGGGGCGCGGCTTCGAGCAACTGCACGCGCTCTTGCCGGGGATGCGCGCCGGGCCGCTGACGCCGCAGACGCGCGGCACGCACTGGGCCGTCTGGCTCACGCGCCGCTTCCCCGGCCTGGGACGCGCGGCTCCGGTGCGGCGCGCGCTCCTCGCCCCGCTGGATTTGACGCGCCAGATGCGCGGCACGATGGCCTCGCCTAATATCGAGGTGGTGACGCCGACCCTGGTCGCGGCGGCGCACGCGGCGGGGATGCCCGTCAGCGCGGGCGGCTTCGCCTGGGACTATCCGGCGGCTCTGGCTATGGGCGTCGATACGGTCTCGTCTAACGATCCGGGGGTAGTGCGGCGGCGGTATCTGCGGGAGCGGCGCATGTGACTTGTGCTTAATGTGCGCTATAATGTAACTTGATTTGGGTACACCAACGCAAAGGGAGCTGTATGAAGCCGCACGGCCAACACCAGAGCCACCCGATGATCGCGCAACTGGCATCGGCGATAGAGCAACTGCCCCCCGCGCTGCTGTTGCGCCGTATCCTGAACACAGCATCCCGGCTGGTCCCGCAATGTCAATCCGCGTTTTTACTTGTTCGTGAGCGGGATGCGTTGACCACTTTCCAGGGGGATGTGACGGGGGCCGGGGTGGGGGCGTTCCAGCAGATGATGGGCGCGAAGTTCGCCCGCGCTTGCATTTCGTTGGCGCAGGCCCCCGCACTGTGCCACGCGCTGGCGCAGCAGCAGGACGTGAGCATCGTGCCGTGCGATCTCCCAGACATCCTGAATAACCTAATCACGCCGCAACAGGCCCAGGCTCTCGCGGACGGGTACGGCTGCCGCCGACTCTTGTTCACGCCATTGGTGCGGCCACAGGCAACGCTCGGCTTTTTGGTATTGTTGCTCGCCACGCCAGAATTGTCGCCGGAAGCGCGCGAGGATGCGGCCTCTCTGAGATCGTTGGTGGCTCTCACGCTGGAGATGCACCAGTTGCACGAACAGCGCGCATCTCAGGAACGCCAGATGGCGGCGATGCACGCGGTCAGCCTGCGGGTGAGCCGGTCCCTCGACCTGGAAGAGATTATGCAGCAAGCCGTCGTTGAGGTTGTCAATGTTCTTGAGGTGGACGCGGCCGGCATCAGCGTGATCGAACCGGAAAGCGGCGATCTGGTCATCCGCGCGCAACAGGGATTGCACAAGTTTGCTCAGACGCCGGTGCGTATTCCCCAGGGCAAGGGTGTGGCGTGGGATACGCTGCAAAAGAAAACGTTGCGCGTGGTGGAATCGTGGGCCAATGAGCCGGGCCTGGCACTGCCGGAGTTCCTGGAAGAGGAGGTCAACACGACGGCCCTGGTGCCGATGTGCAGCGGCGGAGAGTCGGTCGGGGTTTTGAGCGCGATGAGCCGCTCGTCCCGCTACTTCACCGAGGGCGAGCTGAATTTGCTGACCAGCATCGCCGACCAGGTGGCGGTGGCCTTACGCAACGCGCGTCTCCACGCGGAGACCCGGCGGCAGGCTTATGAACGCGCCTTCCTCTTTAACCTCGCGGCGGCGGTGGCTCCTATGCAAGATGTGACGCACATCGCTCACGAGGCGCTCCACTATACCCTGGCCTTCCTCTCGTGGCCGCTCGGCGCATTTCTGCTGGAAGATGAAAGCAGCGGCGCGCTGGTGCCCCAGGCGCATCAGGGGGAGGCGGCCCTGGTGGAGGCCCTCATCGGCCAACTGCGCGCGTCTCTCTCTCAGCTTGACCCGGCCCAGGCGGTTGTCGTCAGCTACCCAGAAGACGCGCTGCGCACCGTTATTCAAATTCCGCTGCAATCTCGCCGCCGCACCTGGGGCTGGCTCCTCCTGGGCACACCGGAGATGGTCGATGTGCCCGGCTACGCGCGCGAGGTTTTGGGAACGGTCAGCAGCCACCTCGGCGTCGCCATTGAGAACGCGCGCCTGTATCACGAGATGACGGAGCGCGAGCAGAGCACGCGCGCGCTCTACCAGATCACGCGGGCGATGACGGGGCACGATTTGCCCGTGATGTTGGAGCAGACGCTCAATGAACTGCATCAGGGCATCCGCTACGAGATCGCCGGGGTGCTGCTCACCACGCAGCCCCCGTTGGAATTCCTGCGGCTGCGCCTCGCGGTGCCGCCAGAACGCCTGGACGTTATCGAAGGCCATTTCCTCACCGCGCTGGGCACGGCGCAGCGCGCGCCGAGTGCCTTTACGGAGCAGCAGCGCGTCATCATCCAGAGTGGTGAGGATGGCGAACTCGCCGATGACCAGTTGCTCTCCTACCTCGAAGCGCCCATTATGCGGGATGATGAACCGTTGGGGGCCATCTTGCTCGTCCGCCGACGCCCCTTTCACGTCCGCGAGCAGCGGTTGCTCTTCATTTTGGCCTATCAACTGAGCAAGGTGCTGGTCACGATTCAGCTTTTTCATCAGGCACGCCAGCAGGCGACGCAATTGCAGGAGATCAACGCGCTGCTGGAGTTGCAAAAGGCCACGCAGATCGAGATGTTCGACGATATCGCGCACGAACTGCGCAATCCGGTAACATTTATGCAGAGTTATCCGGAGCTATTCCTCGCCGGCGCGCTCGGCGATCTCAACGCGGAGCAGCGCGATGCGCTGGAGGTGCTCCAACAGCAAGCGCACCTCCTCGCGCGCCTGGTTCACGACCTGGGGAGTATGAAGGTCATCGACCGGCAGAGTTTGCGCTATCGCCAAATCGATCTGGGCGATCTGTTGCGCAAATTTGTCGAGGCCACGCAATTGCGCGCGCGTCAGAATGACCAGATCGTGTGCGCGCAGTTGGCTGATGATTTGCCGCGCATCGCAGTCGATCCCGACCGTATCTTGCAGGTGGTGGGCAATTTGATGAGTAACGCTATCAAGTTCACGCCGGCGGGGGGGACGATTACCCTGGCCGCCGGGCGAGAACCGGAGGCTGTCCGCATCTCCGTCACCGACACTGGCCCCGGTATCCCGGAGGAGGAGCGCGCGATGATCTTCAAGCGACTTTACCAGGGCCGCCTGGGACGCAAATATCCGGGTATGGGGATTGGATTAGCACTTTCGCAACACATTGTGGAGACTCACGGGGGCGCGATAGGCGTCCGCAGTCGGGAGGGCGAAGGGAGCACGTTCTACTTCACCCTGCCCCTTCAAAAACCCTGAACGTTGGAGAGGTAGACATGACGCATATCCATCGACGTGATTTTATCAAGTTGAGCGGGGCCGCTCTGATAAGTGTGAGCCTGGGCTTGCAGCGCCGGCGCATCGACGCAACGACGCACTGGGAAACACAAGCTCCGCCGGCCCCCCTGGGGCGCGTGGCTTCCGCGTGGCGGCTGGCGATGCGCACCGCGCCCACGCAGGAGGCTTCCCTGGTGGCGTGGAAAACGCGCGACGACATTATGCCGCTTGAGGCGATGGTCAAGGGGGAAGCGCCCTGGCCGAGTAATCCCTATTGGTTCAAGACGCCCGAAGGGTACATCCACACCGGCTATGTTCAGCCCGTGCGAGACGCGCCCTCGGAAAAAATCATCACCCGCGTCGAAGGGCGCGGGTTCTGGGCCGAGGTCTGCGTGCCCTACATCATCTCCCGCTGGTCGCCCTCTCCGGAGGGCCGGGCGAGCACCCGCCTCTATTACAGCACGGTCTACCGCGTCATCGACGCCCGCCGGGGCGATGACGGCGAGTGGTGGTATCGTCTCCAGGACGGCGTGACCTGGTCGCCTGGCCCTTACGTGCCCGCGCGCAACCTCAGCCCCTTCTCGGCGCAAGACCTGGCGCCCATCAAACAGGTGCCGCCGCATCCGCTCTGGAAAAGTCTGCCCCCGGAGGATCGCGCCGCGCTGCCCGCCCGCGACCCTGGGAAATGGATCGAGTTGAACTTGCAGACCCAGATGTTGCGCTGTTTTGAAGGCCCCCTTGAAGTCTTCGCCGCGCTAACCGCCACCGGATCGAGCCGCACGCCTACGCCGCGTGGCAGTTATCGCATACTCTATAAGCGCCACGCGCAGCGCATGATCGGCCCCGGCTACGACTTGCCCGGCGTTCCCTTCCCCATTTACATCACGACCACTGGCATCGCCCTCCACGGGACGTATTGGCATCACGATTATGGCCGCCCTCAGAGTCACGGCTGCATCAACGTGCTCAGTGATGAGGCCCGCTGGATCTTCCGCTGGGTTGATCCGGTAGTCAGGGATGAGGAGAACTTACAGGTGGCCCGCCCTGGTGAGGGCACGCCGATGTATGTGATTTGAGCCAAGTCTGCCTGAAAATATAGGGCGCGACGCATTGATCTCAATGCGTCGCGCCCGTTGTTTTGAACCGTTCCTCGCGCTCGCGCTTACCCCTCGATCTCGTAACAGTAAATCGGCGCACCCTCGGTATCGACGCGCGCGGCCTCCCGCCCGGGGAAGATGTAGGTATTGGAGATCACGCGGGCACCGGGGCGCAACTCGCGCCACAGCTTGTGCATCAAGCGGGTGTTGGTATCCTGCCGCAAGTAGACGATGACCACATCGGCGGTGCGCAGATCCGCCTCGAAGAGATTCCCCCAGATCACGCGCACATGTCCGGTCAGCGGCCCGCGCAAGTTCAGCAGCCTTACCCGCGCCTGCGTCCAGAGCCAGCGGAGCAGATCGGCTTCCACGCCGATGGCCTCCGCGTCGAACTCGCGCGCCACCGCGATCAGCACCCGCCCATCCCCAGAACCCAGGTCGTAGACGCGCTCACCGGGCTGGACGTGGGCCAGCGTCAGCATCCGCCGCACCTCGGCGCGGGTGGAGGGGATCCACGGCGCCCCAATGATTCCCGGCCACACTATCGAGATGATAATGAGCGTGGGTACCGCCAGAATCAGCCAGAGCAACACCACCGTCATATTCATAGCCTCATAGTAGACCGTAACGGCTCTTTTGACAACCCCATCTCCAGGGGATTGCGCCGGGTTCAGAATGATCTAATCCGTTCCGTAAATTTTTATCTGAAGCCTTCATTTTATAACAGTTTGGTTAATAAAATTAAGTTCATACTTGACAAAGTTAAAGTTCCGTGCTATTATAAGTATAAGACAAAAGAATTTAAGATAGAAAGGCGGAGGTGATTGATGTATCCAATCCTAGATATATGCCCGGTTTGCGGTGACGAATTGTACGTAGAGCGTATGGTGTGTGTGCAATGCCACACGGCCATCGAGGGCACATTCATTCCCCAAAGGTTCGCCCGACTTACGCCAGACCAGTGGGACTTTGTAGAGGTCTTTATGCGCAATGAAGGCAAGCTGAATCGTGTACAAGAAGAATTGAAGGTTTCTTATCCCACAGCGCGTGGTCGCTTGCACGACGCGATCCGGGGTATGGGATATGAAGTCGGCGAACACGAGATCGAAGAGGGAGAGATTCACTCGGTATTGGATGAGTTAGCCGCCGGAAATGTCACTGTGGACGAAGTGTTACGATTGCTTAAGAAATAGCAGGTGAGATCAAGGGAGGTTAGAGATGAGAATAGGCACAGGAGGCGTAGATGTTGATGCAAGAATCCGGGAGAAACTGGATCAGAAGCTAGAGAAGCTTCAGCGGAAGTTAGCGGATCTGGATGTGGACGAGGAATTGAACGAGGCGCTGGCCGATTTGGAGAAGACTATCCAAGAGGTAGAGCAAGACCTGCAAAGCGAATGGGAAGAATCTGCCCCAGGCGCGCGGGCCAGGCTGGAGGCCAAGCGCGAGCGACTCCTGATCAAGAAAGAGCGCCTGGAATTGAAGAAGGATTTGTTGCAGGAGAAGCGCGAGCGGTTGACCGAAGCGATTGAGCAAATCCAGGCTTCGTATGGGCGTCAGGTGTCTGTCTCCGTAGGGGCGCGTCACGCAGGCAAAAACCTCGAAGAAGAGCGCCGCAAAATTCTCGAACTGCTTCAGACCGGCAAGATCAGCGCCGATGAGGCGGCTAAACTCCTCGATGCGTTGCGGCAACAGGAACGTAGCCCACAATCACGAACCCGGCAGCCTCGCTGGGTGCGCATCCGGGTTACAGATACCGACAGTAACCACGTGCGTGTTAATCTGACGTTGCCCATCGGGGTAGTGCGGGCAGGATTGCGGGCCGGAGGTAGTCTGGCTGGCATCGAGGGCTTCAATACCGGCGATTTGGAAGATTTGCTCAATCGGGGAGAATCCGGGCATCTGATTGACATCTTCGACGAGGGCGATGGAGAGCGGGTAGAGATTTTTGTGGAGTGACGTAATCCCCCAGACATAGCTGTATCGTACCCTCCGGGAAGCGCGCAAGCACTTTGGGCGCTTCCCGGAAGGTGCCCGCTTGAGATTCCCCGCCTCCTTGCCAAATCCCCTCCATGCGGTAACATATCCTCCGTGAACACAAAATCAACCTGCCATTGGAGGGTCGCCCTCGCGGTGCTCCTGCTGATAGCCTGGGCACTGCGCCTCCACGCGCTGACCTCGGTGCCGCCGGGCCTCTCGCACGACGAGGCCGCCAACGGTCATGATAGCGCTGCTATTCTGCGCGGCGTCCATCGCCTGTACTTCCCCGTAGGCTACGGGCGCGAACCGCTCTACAATTACAGCGTTGCCGCCATGACCGCGCTCCTGGGCCAGAGCATCTTCACATTGCGCTTCACCAGCGTCCTGTGGAGCGTGGCGACCTGGGTGCTGACTGTGGCCCTGGCCTGCCGCTGGTGGGGACGCGGGGCCGCGCTCTGCACCGGGGCCGCGCTCGCGCTCGGCTTCTGGCCGCTGATGCTGGCCCGCGTTGGCTTGCGCGCTGTAACGCTCCCCGCGCTCCTGGTTGCCTCCGCGCTGGCCTACGATCACGCAGCGCGCGCCCGCCGCCGCGCCTGGCTCGGCTATGGCGTCGCTGGCCTCTGCCTGGGCCTGAGCCTCTACACCTATATGGCGAGTCGGGGGATGCCTTTGCTCTACCTGGGCCTGCTGGCGGCTCTTGCCCTGCTTGACCGGGCGATCCTACGCCGCGTCTGGGCCGGGACGCTGGCCGTCGTCCTCATCGCCGGGCTGGTCAGCGCGCCGCTGTTCCTCTACCTGCACGCTCACCCGGAGCTAGAGCAGCGGATCGCGCAGCTCGGCGGCGCGCTGACAGCAGCCCGCGCCGGGGATTTCGCCCCACTCTGGGCCAACGTCACCGGTACGCTGCCGATGCTGCTCTGGCGCGGCGATCCCCACTGGATTTACAACGTCGGCGGGCGACCCGCGCTGGAACCGTTCCTCGCGCTCGGCTTTGTGCTGGGCCTCGGCGTGACCCTCGCTCGGTTCCGCGATGAGCGCAACGTCTTCGCGCTGCTCTGGCTGGCCGGCGGATTGGCCCCCGCGCTCATCACCGCGCCTGAGTATAGCGCGCTCCACGCCATCGCCGCGCTCCCGCCGATTTTCCTGCTGGTGGGACGCGGGTTGTCCGCGCTGGCTTGCTACACGCCGCCACGCGCCCGACTCTGGATCGCCGGAGCGTTGGCTGCTGGATTCCTCATCACTGGCGCGGACGCTGCCCGCGCTTACTTCGTCACCTGGGGGCAGGCGGAGCTTGTCCGCACCCTCTACCATCAGCACGTTGTCGAACTAGGCCGCCACCTGGAGGCCCGGCACGAACCACGCCCAAGCGTCATTACCAGCCTCACCCCCGGCGAGTTCCACGACCCTTACGTGATCGAGGTCACGCTCCGCCGCGCTGACCTGTCCCTCCGCTACGCCGACGGATCCGGCGCGCTCTTCTATCCGCCGGAGTCGTCTCGGCTCTATGTCGAATCCCAGTCCCCGCTGGCCCGCGAACTGCACCCAACCTTGTCCGCCGCTGTCCTGGATACCGTTGTCACCAGCAGCTATCAGGGCTTTAATTGGGACGCCAACATTACCTGGGACGCGCTCACCGCCGGGATGTCGCAAACCGTCCGCATCGCGCCCGGCGATCCGCCACCGAGTGTGCCCCATCAGCCGACCGCGCTGCCCCTCACCTACGCGGTGACGGTGGCTTGGCGCGGGTATCACCTCGCGCCGGAAGCCCCGCGCCCCGGAGACGCACTGACCGTGCTGACCGCCTGGGAGGTCACGGCGGCCTATCCCGAAGAGCTGGTGCTGTTCGCGCATCTGCTTTCGCCCGAAGGCGACTTGGTCGCGCAAGTGGATCGGCTGGACGCGCCCAACTGGCAGTGGCAGCCCGGCGACCGCTTCGCGCATGTGCATCGGCTCACCCTTCCACCTGATTTGCCGCCCGGTGAGTACGCCCTGGCCCTGGGCTTCTACCGGCGCAGCGATGGCGCGCGCTTGTTTATCGAAGAGCCGGCCATCACGCGGGCGCTCATTCCTTTTGCGGTAAAGGAGTCACCATGAACTTATCCAAACACTGGGAACGTTATGCCCTGATCGCCATTCTGCTGCTCACCTGGGGGCTGCGCTGGGTCGCGCTCTTGGAGGTGCCCCCCGGTTGGCGCGATGATGACCTTATTGAGTTGTACACCATATCTTACGAGATGCTGGAAAGCGGTTTTCGCCTCTACATCAGCGGGGCTTCCGGTCACGAGCCGCTCTTTCACACGGGGCGCGCGCTCTGGCTAGCTGTCGCCGGGATCAATCAGGCATCGGCGCGCTGGTATGTGGCGAGCTTTGCCCTCTTCAGCGTGCTGCTAACGTGGGCTGTGGGGCGGCGGATGTTCTCATCGAAGGTTGGGCTGCTGGCGAGCGCGCTGGTCGCTGTCTCGTTCTGGTCGCTGATGTACAGCCGCGTGGCGATGCGACAGGTGGGCCTATTGCCCTGGGCGTTGATGGCGATCTATTGGGGCTGGCGCGTGCTCCAGGATGAGCAACGTCCCGGCTGGCAAGCCGTCGTGGGTATTGCTTTGGGCACCGCCGGCTCACTCGCCACATACTATGCCGGCCGGCTCGTCCCGCCGCTGCTGGTGGTCGCGCTCCCACTGGTGGGGACGCGCGAGGGGTGGCCCTGGGAACCGCAGTCACGGTCACATCCCCATTGCAAGCGCCGCCTCACGTACTATGGCCTGGGGCTGCTCCTGGGCCTGGGCTTGGTGATCCCCGTCTTCTGGACGGCTGCCTTGACGCCCGGCGCGGACGCCCGCGTGAGCGAGTTAGCCATGCCGATTTACGAACTGCTGGCCGGAAATCCGCGCCCGATGCTCTATATCGCGTGGCGCACGCTAGGGATGTTTGTCGCCTACGGCGATCCGGAGTGGCTGTACAACTTCTCAGAACGTCCGGTCTTCGGGATGCTCGGCGCGGGCATCTTCTATGGAAGCTGTATCCTGGCCCTCGTCCGCTGGCGTAAGCCGCAATGCCGCTGGCTGCTGCTCTGGTTGGGGACGGGCATCTCGCCGTCTCTCATCAGCATCCCCCATTCCAGTTATAGTCACGCCATTCTCGCGCAGCCGGCGACCTACCTGCTGCTCGCGCTGCCCATCCACGAGATCGTCCGACACAGCAAGCGTGGG
>SLSP01000531.1 GCA_007130345.1 Thermoflexales bacterium | reverse complement strand
TGTATGCAGTGCAGCGTCGGCTGTACGCTGGACGTTGTGACCCGCTACGACCGCCTGCTGCGCGTCGATGGCGTGTGGGATTCCGAGCCGAACGGCGGCCTGCTGTGCGTCGATGGCCGCTTCAAGCCGCTCTACGATGAGCGCAAGCGCGTCGCCACGCCGCTGGTGCGCCGCGATGGCAAGCTCTCGGAGGCCGGGTGGGACGAGGCCCTGGGCCGCGTGGCGGAGAAGTTCGCCGGCGGCGACATCGAGGGGCTGGCGTTGGCCGCCACCTCCAACGAGGCGCTGGCCGCGTTCGCCGCGCTCTTCGAGAAGGCCGGCGCGCCTGCCGGGATGCTGGAACCCGTCGCGCCGAGCCTGGGCTTCGGTGAGCCAGCCGTCATCAGCGACGTGCTCGATGCCGACTACATCATCGTCGCCGGGGCGCAGCCGTTGGACTACCAGCGCGTCATCGGCTACTTCATCCACCGCGTCTCGGATCAGGGTGTGCCGGTCGCCGTGATTGGCGCGGAAGACAACGCCCTGAGCGCGCGCGCCGACATCACCGTGCCTTACGCGCAAGCCGCCGACATCGCGGACGCCGCGAAGGACGCGGAGAAGGCCGTCCTGGTCTACAGCGTGGGCGTCGATGTCCCCGCGCTAGAAGCGTTCAAGGGCCTGGACAACCTCAAGGTGCTGCCTCTCAGCCCGGCGCGTAACGGCGCGGGCGCGGCAGTCGCCGGCCTCGAACCCCTCCAGCCGAACGGCGCGACCACGCAGTACTTCCTGCTCGGCGAGCAGTCCGAGGCGGAGGGGCTGGCGGACGAGGTCAAGGCCGACTTCATCATCGCGCAGGCCAGCCACTTCTCCCCGCTGGTGGAGAAAGCCGACGTGGTCCTGCCGACGCCCATCTGGGATGAGCGCACCGGACACGTCACCAACCTGGAGGGCCACGTGTTGCCCCTCCGCTCGGTGTTGGATATGCCCGAAGGCGTGCGCGACGACGCGGACGTGCTGAAGGCGCTGGCAGAAAAGCTGTAACTCGTGGGCCACGGCGGGAGGCGCGCGCCTCCCGCTGTGGCGCGCGGTTTCAATCAAGAGAGAGGGTTTCTATGGGAAAAATTAAAGTTGCTTCACAATGGCTGGAAGCCTGCGCCGGATGTCACATGTCCTTCCTGGACATCGACGAGAGGATTGTCGAACTCTTCAAGCACATCGAACTCACCTCCTCCCCCATCACCGACCTGAAGCACCCGCCCGAATCGGGCGTGGATGTGGGCATCCTCACCGGCGGCATCGGCAACGACGAGGAGCTGCACGAAGCGCAGTTGATGCGCGAGCGCAGCAAAATCCTCATTGCGATGGGCGATTGCGCCGTGACCGGCGGCATCTGCACGATGCGCAATATGTTCGACACGGAAGAAGTGCTGCGCCGGGGCTACATCGAGACCGAGAGCACCGTCGATGGGCACATCCCGCAGCACGAGGAGCTGGCGACGCTCACGGATAAGGTGATGGGCGTGGGCGAAGTGGTGCCGGTGGACATCTACCTGCCCGGCTGCCCGCCCACCGCCGATGCGATCTGGTTTGTATTGACGGAACTGTTGGCCGGGCGGATGCCCAAGTTGGAAGGTAACGTGTTGAAATACGGTATGGATGGGGGGTAAAGAATACTATGGCACAGAAGATTAAAATTTCCCCGGTAACGCGCATCGAGGGGCACGCGAACATCACTATTTACCTCGGTGACGATGGCAAAGTGGAAGACTCGCTCTTCCACGTTGAGCAATTCCGAGGCTTCGAGAAGTTCAGCGAGGGGCGGATGTTCTACGAAATGCCCCAAATCACGCCGCGCACCTGCGGCATCTGCCCGGTGAGCCATCACCTGGCGGGCACCAAGGCGTGTGACGTGATCGCCGGGACGACGCCCACGCTCACCGCGCACAAGCTGCGCGACCTGATGCACATGGGCCAGATGATCCAATCACACGGGATGCACTTCTTCGAGTTGGCCGGGCCGGATTTCCTCATCGGCTTCGACGCCGACCCCAAAATCCGGCACGTTGGCGGCATTATCGAGGCCAACCCCGCGCTGGCGGTCAAAGCCGTGAAGCTGCGCGCCTTCGGCCAGGAGATCATCCGCCGCTTGGGCGAGCGCCGCATCCACCCCATCTTCGGCGTGCCCGGTGGCGTGACCCGCCCCCTGCTCCCCGCCGACCGCGAGTGGATCCTGAGCGAGTTGGACAGCCACATCGAGACGGCCAAAGTCGGCCTTGCCATCTTCAAGGATTGGGCGATGGGGCACGCCGATATGGTCGGCGAGTTCGCCGTGTTCCCTTCGGCTTATATGGGCCTGGTAAAGTCGGATAACAGCCTGGAATTACACGATGGCGAGCTGCGCATGGTGGACAAAGAGGGCCACGAGTTGGAGAAGTTCAACCCTGGCGATTACCTCGACTACATCGGCGAGCACGTCAACGACTACACCTATCTCAAGGCCCCCTTCTACAAGAAACTGGGCTATCCAGAGGGCATTTACCGTGTCGGGCCGCTCGGGCGGCTCAACACCGCCACGCACATCCACACCCCCATCGCCCAGGGCGAGATGAAGATCTGGAAATCGCTCAACGGCGGCAAGCCCGTCGAGGGCACGCTCTACTTCCACTACGCCCGCCTCATCGAACTGGCTTACGCCCTGGAGCGCGTGCAAGAACTAATGGACGATCCCGACATCCTGCGCAGAGACGTGGTCAACCCGCCGGGGCCGATCACGGGCGAAGGCGTTGGCGTGCTCGAAGCGCCGCGCGGCACGCTTTTCCATCATTACTGGACCGACCCGATGGGCGTTATAACGCGCGTCAACCTCATCGTCGCCACAGCGGGCAACGCCTGGGCGATGAACCACTCCGTCAACATGGTCGCCAAGCGTTATGTGGACGGCAACAACCTGCACGAGGGGATGCTCAACCGCGTCGAAGCCGCCATCCGCGCCTACGACCCCTGCCTCTCCTGCTCCACCCACGCGATGGGCCAGATGCCGCTCAAAATCCAACTCGTCGGCCCGGACGGTGAGGTGCTGGACACGCTGCAACGCGACTGAGCGCGCCAGGCTACGCCTGACAGCCTCCCGCGAGTGACGGGGGGCTGTTGTTTGCACGGGGGCAGCTTTGCGGAATCCCCGCGCGCGCCCCTTGACACCTCGACCTATAATCAAGCTGATTTCACCCACACTTAATCCAATCACACATTGAGGGGGCCATCATGAAATGGGAATGTACCGTGTGCGGCTACATCTACGACCCTGCCGAGGGCGATCCCGACAGCGGCATCGCGCCCGGCACCGCCTTTGAAGACATCCCCGATGACTGGGAATGTCCCGATTGCGGCGTCACCAAGGATATGTTCGAGCCTTACGAATAAGCGCCGCGTTACCTGACCAGGCCCATCCTTCGCGGGTGGGCTTTTTGTTACGCAGGCGAATTTGTGGCCCCCAGTTGTTGGCCCTTACATCGAGGTGAACGATGATTACACAACTCGAAGTTAAGAATTTCCGCTGCTTCACAGACGCCACGCTTGACCTGGAGCGTTTAACTGTGCTGGTTGGCCCGAATGGCGCGGGTAAAAGCTCGCTGGTGGACGCGCTCAAGTTTTTGCGAGACGCGCTGTTGGGCGGTCTCCCCGCAGCCCTCGCGCCTCGCGGGGGAATTGATGCCGTGCGTTACCGGGGAGATGCGGCGGATGGCGAGGAGGTGAGTTTACGTGTGACCTTCACCCTCGGCGAGTTGACGGGGAATTATTCATTCACCCTGGGCGGGGAGCGGGGCGGGAATTATCATGTGAAGGAAGAATCCGGTTCTGTCGCACGCGAGGGGCGAGACCCAATATGGTACACTCGCAAACCGGGAGAGGTTCCGCCCACGGCCTTGATGCTACGTTTCTACGCCAGTGGGGAACCTGATTTGCGGCAAGCCTACGAATTCCTCACCAATCTGAGTTTTTATAACATCAGCCCGGATGCTCTGCGCCCGCTTCAGTCCCCGACAAACCCTGCCCCTTTGGAAGACGATGGCAACAATCTTTACGGCGTGTTACAGGATTTGAAGCAAACTTATCCCCGCGATGCGGCCGCTTTGGAAGCGGCTTTGGCGCGCATCCTCGGCGATGTGCAAGGCTATCAGGTGTATCCGGCGGGTGGGTACTTGATCACAGAGTTAAACCATAGCGACCCGCAAGCCTCCTCCACGTCAACTTTCCCGCTCAAACTGGAATCCGATGGGACGTTGCGCGTGCTAGGAATTCTGGCCGCGTGTTATCAACGTCCTCCCCGCCCTCTGCTTGTGCTGGAGGAGCCGGAACTTACCGTCCATCCTGACGCGCTGAGTCGGCTTTGGGAAGAAATTCAGACAGCGTCGGAACACAGTCAAGTCATCCTCACCACCCACAGCCCCGATCTGCTGGATATGTGTACGGCTGAACAACTGCGCGTCGTGGAAAAAACTCCGGGAACGTCGCGGGTGGGGCCGGTGGATGCGGAACAGCAGCAGATCATCAAAAAGAGATTGCTTTCGGCGGGGCAACTGTTTCGCGGCCAGGGGCTATATCGGGACGAGGGGTAGGGATGCCGCGCAACAAGGTCTATGCAATTGTCGAGGGGCATGGAGAAGCGGATCCCCCAAGTCCGGGAGCGGATCCGGCAGCCAATGTGTTGATCATCCGCCTGCTACAATATACCGAGTGTTGGGCCTGGTTCCCGGCTAAACGGCGACCTTATCGCTTGAATTCTTGTGGCGATTTTTACCCCAAGATAGAAAATCTGCTTCAAGTCCTGGATGCGCACAGAGAATATGCAGATTGCGCGGCAGTTCTCGTCCTGTTTGACATAGATGACGACAATCCCTGCGAAATCGGCCCGGCTGTGGCGCAGAGAATTCGCCAACATCAGGCGCAGCGAGGCGCGTACCCGTTTTCCATTGTGGTGGTCTGCGCACACCGCGAATATGAGAGTTGGTTTCTAGCCAGTTTAGAGTCCATCCATCCCGGTCAACGCGGCCCCGACGCGCCAGAAACGCTCCGCGATCCCAAAAATTGGCTGCGACGCTACTTTGGTTATCAGCCAGTCCGGCATCAGGCCCAGTACACACAAGCCATAGACCTCTCGTTGGCGCAGGAACGCTCGCGCTCGTTCCGCAGATTGCTGCACGCCTTCGAACAACTGGCGTCTGCTTGTCACACCGGACAGCAGATTCTGACCCCCTGACGCTTGGCGCGTGGGTTGAGCTTCCCCACCCATCCAATGGCCGGCACACCCTTCAACTACCTCACCAACCTCGCGCGGTTGCCCCTCAACCGGCGGATTTTGCGCCCGCTGGTGATTGTCTACACGCTCACGGCGCAGTGCAACCTCAACTGCGCCTACTGTGAGGACTTCGGCGCGCGCCGCAACGCCGCGCACCCCGCGCCGCTGCCGCTGGCCGACGCGCGTCGCCTGCTGCGCATCCTGCGCCAGGCGACCGACGCGCTGCTCCTCACCGGCGGCGAACCCCTGCTCTACCCCGACTTGCCCGCGCTGCTGGCCCACGCCCGCCGCGAGTTGCGCTTCCGCCACATCACGCTGCTTACCAATGCCACGCTCCTCGCCGAGCACTGGGACGTGCTGCCCGCCATCGACCGGCTGATGATCAGCCTCGACGCCACCGCGCCGGAGACGTGGGGTCGCACGCTCGGCGGGCCAGCGGGGACGGCGCAGCGCATCCTTGCCAACATCCGCGCCGCCGCCGCCCGGCAGTCTGCCGACCGCTTCCGCCTGGCCCTCAATTGCGTGGTCACGCCAGAGACGCTGCCCCAAATCGAAAGTGTGCTGGACTTCTGCATCGAGATCGGCGCGCTCTTCTCCTTCTCGCCGCAATCCTTCAACAACTGGCCGCGCTACGAACTGCTGGTCTCTGACGAGTATCGCGCGTTCATCCGGCGAATGGTGGCCCGCAAGCGCCAGGGCGCGCCGATGTTAGCCAGTGGGGCTTACCTCAAGATGCTGCACAACTTCGAGCCTTACGCTTGCTACCCGATGCTGGCCCCCCGCGTGCTGCCCGACGGCGGATTGGCCTATCCCTGCCGCCCCATCGAGCGCGAGGGCGACGCGCCTGACGGGCGTGGCGCGCACGGCGGGCGCGATGTGAACGTGCTGACGTGCGGCTCTTGGGATGCGGCCGTGCGTCAGGCCATCGCCCGCTACGGCGATCCCCCGGCCACGTGCGGCAGTTGCTTCCAGCAATGCTACATCGAGCCGTCGCTGCTGCAAACCCGCCCGCTTACGCTGTTGGGCGAAGTCCTCCGCTATCCCTCGGTGCGGCAGGGCCGTTTGTGGACGTATGCCCCCGGCTAAAGCGGAGGTCATCGTCGTCGGCGGAGGGCTGGCCGGGCTGACCGCCGCCTTGCACCTGGCCGAGCGTGGCCTGCGGCCCCTGGTGCTGGAAGCCGACCCGGAGCACCTCGGCGGGCGGCTCAAGGCGACGCCCAACGTGACGCTGGAGCATCAGGGGCAGACGTGGACGTTCGCTGGCGAGCACGGCGTCCACGCGATCTGGTCGCCCTATCGCAACCTGCAAGCGCTGTGGGTGCGACACGGCATCCGCCCGGTACTCGTCCCGGCGCAGGAGGAGACGTGGATTCTCGGCAATGGCCGCCGCGTGCGGCGCGCGCCCATCGGCAGCGCGATTCGCGGCAGTTGGATTCCCGCGCCGCTGCACTACCTGGGCCTCTTCGCCCGCCCGCGCTTCTGGGCGATGTTGACGCCCCACGATGCTCTCGCGCTACTGCCCGTCTTCGCCACGTTGATGTCGGCCCTTTCCATTGATCCCCTGGCCGAAGACCAGCCTCTCCACGGTTTGAGCCTGGCCGATGTCTGCCGGGGCTGGTCGCCGCACCTGACCGCGCTCTTCACCGGGCTGGCGCGCAACGCGCTCCCCGCCAATCCCGAACACGTCCCGGCCTCGAGCTTCTTCGCGTTTCTGCGTTTCTACACCCTGCGGCGGCGGGATGCGTGGGTGTTCTCCTATCTGCCGCGCGCCAGCCCGCGCGCGATGATCGATCCGCTGGCGGCCCAACTCGCGGCGCACGGCGGCGAGGTGCGCCTGGGCGCGGAGGTCACGCGGATTGCGCGGCACGGGGATGGCTGGCGCGTGCAAGGGGAGGGCCTTGATCTCACGGGCGACGCGCTGATCCTGGCGGTGGACGCGCCGTCCGCCGAGAAGCTACTCTGCGCCAGTCCTGACACAGCGGAGATCGCGGCGGGGTTGCGCTTGCCGAGCGGCTGGGCGACGGCAGTGGTGCGCTTCTGGTTCGGGGGACAGCCCACACGGCGCGGGGCCGAGGCGGGGATGTTCTCTGGGGATTTCGTGCTGGACAACTTCTTCTGGCTGCACCGCATCTACGATGACGCCATCCGTTGGGGATGCGCCACCGGCGGGAGCGCGCTGGAGGCGCACATCTACGGGCCGCCGGAGCTATTGGAGATACCCGACGCCGCGCTGCTGGCCCGCGCCCGCGTGGACGTGTTGCGTGCCTGGCCGGAGTTGCGCGAGCGCGTGCTGCATCAGACCCTCACGCGCCATCCCGCGACGCACACGCTCTTGCGGGCCGGCCGCCCGGAGGAGCATCTGGGCGTGGAGACGCCCTGGGCCGGCCTGCACTGTTGCGGCGATTGGGTGCGCGATTCCACCCCGGCGATGTTTATGGAGCGGGCGTGTGTCACCGGCATCAGGGCCGCCAACGCGGTGCTGCGCGCGCGTGACCTCGCGCCCTGGCCGCTGCTGGATCACTATCGCCCGGAGCTGCTGGCGTGGGCGGTGGAATTGGCGATGCAGCGCGTGCGGAGGGCGTTACGGGCGCGGGTGCGTCGGCGTCAGGCGTAGGAGAAAGCGGGCGCGCGTTCCAGCCGGCGCACCAGCTCCCCCGCGAATCTGTCCACCGACTGCTCCAAGCCGTTGCGGAGCATAATCTGGTGCTCCATCACGTCCCGCGTGTCGGCGTTCTGGCCTAGAGCGATGCGCAAGACCCGCGCACCTTGCGCGCTCGTGGCAATGGTGCCGGCGTTCTCTAAGGCCCGGCGCAGAATCCGATGCAGACGCGGATCAGGTTCCAGGCGCGCGAGGGTCTGTTCGCCTCCCGGCAACACGACCAGGCACACTTTGTTCATGTTGATGGTCTCATAAACATCGGCCAGGGTACAATCCGGCATTAGCCAGATTCCGTGCGCGCCGTGGATTAGCCCACTGGTCAATCCGACGCTTTTCGTGTAGATGCCGGCCTCGCGCAGCGCGCTGAGGATGGTAACAGTTTCCGATTCGTCAAAACCATCGGCGATAATGATGAGAGCACACTGATGCGGATAACGTGTAGCCACTGGGGCCTCCTTTGGCGAATGGCGAAGGGTAAGGTTGCTGTGCATAATTGCGTGTTAAACGTCAGGCGTCAAGACCAATCGAATGATAAGAGATAGCGTGCAAGTATCAATTGGGAATTGCACCTGATTGTATTAGTATAACCAAAGACTTATAGGACTGATCTGGCGAGTTTCATAAAAACAGTGTGGATTTCTGAACAAACCCTCACAATCCCTTTCAAAACCTGTGGAAACCTGAGAGTTTTTGACAAAATCCGAAACAAATCTATGATGGGGATGATCGGGACGGTTCATTTTGAGGTATCTGCTGACAAGAACTGCTTGACACTTTCCGGCGTCAAACGTGAAACGTGAAACGTCACGGAATCCATAATTGACCAGGATTTGCTTCTGAGAAGTCAAACTCCGCCTTATCTTGGCATTGGTTTTGACGTTTGACGCATGACGTTTGACGACCGTTAGCACACAGCAAAATTTTAAGCAGTTTTCTTTCGAGAATGAACCGCGCCATGATCTAAACGTTATCCGCACCACGCTTGGGGGCCAGTCGCGCCCCATTGGAGGGCTATGTCCGAACACCCGCGCGTCAAGATGCCGAGGCAGTTCCCCAAAGATGTCCATCTGGCCTTGAAGGATTGGCACAGTGGCAGCGAAGCCAGCCCACTTCTCAGACTGCACCTGGCGATGTCGGTTCACAAGCAGCACGCTGTCGATAACCCGCGTTTGCTTAGCAACCAGATTCTGCTCGAAGGGCTTGAGCGTCTGGAACAATTGGATGCTGAGGCCGCCGAGTTGTTAAAGTGCCGCTTTCTCAGCGCCGAGACGGCCCGCACCGTCGCATACCACATCAACGTCTCAGAAGACACGGTGTATCAGCGGCAGCGGGCAGCGATTGAGAAGTTGGCCGAGATCATCTGGGCGCAGGAGGTCGTACACTTGCACGAGCAAGCGCGGCGCATCGAAACCCGCCTGGCACCGGCCTCGTATACCCGCCTGTTCGGCGTTGCCGAGAAGCGGGCGGCCTTGCAAGCGCACATGGAAACCGCGCGCGCGCCCTGGATTCTCACGCTGGAAGGCATCGGCGGCATCGGGAAGACCTCGCTGGCCGACGCGCTATCGCGGGAGGCGATCTACGGCGGCTATTTCCGCGACGTGGCCTGGATCAGCGTCCGCCAGCGGCTCTTCCGCCCGGCCAGCGGGGTTGAGGCGGATACTTCGGAACCCGCGTTGTCCTGGAAGATGATGCTGGATCACCTGATCGAGCAGTTCGATCTGCGGGGATTGCGTCGCCAGTCCGACAATGAGAAGTTGGTGGGGCTGCAAGCCCATCTCAAAACCTGCCCGGTCTTGATGGTGGTGGATAATCTGGAAACCATCGCCGATTATCGCGCGCTGGTTCCGCAACTGCGGCGGCTGATCAATCCCGGCAAATTCCTGATCACCACGCGCTATTCCCTGCGCGGAGAAAGTGGCATCTATATTATGGAGTTGACCGGGCTTTCTCCCCAGGCCACCTTCGACCTGATCCGGTACGAGGCCGGGGCGCAGGGTTTGGCGGAGTTGGCGGACGCTTCGGACGAGGCCCTGACGCCTATCTACGAAATGACCGGGGGGAATCCCCTGGCGACCAAGCTGGTCATCGGGCAAGCGCACACCTTCCCGCTGACGGTGATCCTCCAGCGGCTAGAGGCCGCGCGGGGCACTACCACGCGGGAGCTGCTGGACTTCATCTACGCGGAGGCGTGGGCGCTGCTGGAGGAGGATTGCCGCCAGGTCATCAGCGCGCTGGCGTTGACCGCGGAGGGAGGCAGCCGGTTGGAGCTTTTGGCGCGCAGCGCGGGCCTCGATATCGACCGCGCTGTGACCTGCTTGCAACACCTGGCGATGCTCTCGCTGGTGCAGGTGAAGGGCGACCTCCACGCCAAGCGGTATAGCCTCCATCAACTGACGCGCACCTTCGTCAAGCGGCAGATGGACGCGGCGTCTTGATAGACCCGACGGCCCTGATCATCGCGCAGGCCGAATACTGGCTGGATTTCCTGGCCGATCCCGCCGCGTATCCCTTGCCAGAGGATGACTTGCAAGGTGCCGCGCGCGCATTGGACAATCTGGCCCCACTTCCCGACCAGTGGGATATGACGATCCAGATGGTCAAGACGCTGCACTTTCCTATGGAACATCGCGGCTATTGGCGCGATTGGGATGGATTCTTGCACAGCCTGCTCCCCCAGGCCGCCGAGCGCGCGGACATTGCCGCGCAGATGGCCTTGCTGACCCGGCGCGCGCGGATTCTGCGCCTCCGCGAGCAGCGCGACGCCGCGCTCGCCGCGTATCTGCGGGCGTGGCGGATCGCCCGACAGAATAAGGACGTGGCGCACCAGGCCGTTGCCCTGACCAATCTGGCCGATATTTACCAGGAGGACTCTCTGTTTTGGCGCGCGAGCACCATCTGCCAGCACGCGGTGACGTTATTCGAGCAAGTGGGCGACGCGATGCGCCGCGCTTATGCCCTGAACACCCTGGGCCTGATCTACATCCAACAACATTGTTGGCCCCAGGCGGCCCGGTATCTCCAGCAAGCGGTCGCGGCGTTCGAAGCGCTCGAACATGCCGACGGGTCAGCGAAAGCCTATAACCATTTAGGCATCCTCTACGGTTATCAGAAGCAGTACGATAAGGCCCTGGACGCCCTGTTCCGCGCGCTGGATTACTATATCAAAATCGACAACCCTTTTGAGGCGTCCCAAGTCTGCATCAACATCGGCTATACCTACATCCACCTGCGGGATTTCGAGCACGCGGAAATGATTCTCGGTCAAGCCGAAACTACCCTCCGCGAGTTGCACTATCTCTACCATCTGGCCCAAGTGCGCCATAACCTGGGCATCGTTTACCGGGAACTGCGGAATTGGCGCGAGGCTAAACGCTGCTTTTTGCGCGCGCTTCAGGTATGGCAAGACCTGCAAGACGTGTGGAATTTGGCCCACACCCTGGGGGAGTTCGCGGCGCTGTACCTGGCCTGGGGACGCTGGCCGCTGGCCGAGGTGTACCTGACGCGGGCTGAACATCTCATTGCAGATGAGGAAATCACAGGAGCTTACGCGACATTACATGAGGAACTCACCGAGCGCCGCCGCGCCCTGGACGCGCGGCCCTCGTCCACAGGAGGAAATATGTCAGAGACGTTGCTGGAAACCGTAGAGGAGATCATCGCGGGGCCGCTTTCCCGCGATGAGAAATTGCGCGCCGTGTGCGCCGTGCTGGAACGCGAAGTCCCTCACTATGACTGGGTGGGCTTCTATCTCGTAGATCCCGAGCGGGAGCGCGAGTTGGTGCTTGGCCCCTATGTGGGCGATCCCACCGACCACACGCGCATCGCCTTCGGCGAGGGGATTTGCGGGCAAGCCGCCGATACCGAGACGACGTTTATCATTCAGGATGTGAGCCGGGAGACGAATTACCTGTCGTGCAGTCCCAACGTGCGGTCGGAAATCGTCATCCCCATATTCAAGGATGATCGCATCGTCGGGGAGTTGGACATCGACTCGCACGCGCTGGCCCCCTTCACCGTCGAAGACCAGGTGTTGTTGGAAGAGATCGCGCGCCGGGTCGCCAAACTGCTCTAGTACAGCGCGGCATAAATAACTCCCCAGTTGAATGTGCTCCAAGGGGAACGTCAGTTCCCCGGTTCGCCGCGTCGTCGCGGATCTGACGATCCGCTCTGAGCGGGGCTAACTGGGGAGGGACTTCCGCCGCGCTGTACTAGTG
>SLSP01000161.1 GCA_007130345.1 Thermoflexales bacterium | reverse complement strand
CGACGTCTGCTATCCAAAACCCGTTAAAACGGGTTAAAAAGCTGTTCAAAAGGGCACCCCCAGGGCGGTTTAACGCCCTTCGGATGGCAGCCGATGGTTTCAACCATCGGCGTAGCTTGACGTTCTGCGGGTTTGGGTTATGTTTGACTTAACTCCACTGAAAAAATTCACCGCAACGGCGCGAGGATGCAAAGGTGCCAACAAAACCCACGATCAACCTAAAATGGCAATATCGCAAAAGTCACCCTGTTTGGGACACGGATGAACACAGATTTCACGGATAAAACCCAAGAAAATCCGTGTTTTTCCGTGTAAATCCGTGTCCATACTTGAAATCAACAGAGCTTCCGCTTACACATACCCGTACACACGTTCAAGGAGACCCGATGACCGATCCCAAGACTTACCGCAAATTTATGAAGTGCGACTTATGGAAAGAGATGCAGGGGGAACTTACCGACCAGCAGCAGCGCGTGCCCCATCCGCCGCTGCAACAGCCCTTCCCGGAGGCCGCGCCGCAGCTCGCGTTACCGGCGCCGGACACGCTGACCCTGGGCAATCTCTCCGTGCGCGAGGCCATCGCGCGCCGCCGCAGTTGGCGCAAGTACACGGACGCCGCCCTCTCGCTGGATGAGTTGGCGTTCCTGTGTTGGGCGACGCAGGGCGTCCACGAAATCTGGGCGCGGGGCAAAGCCGTGCGGCGGACGGTGCCCTCCGCCGGATCGCGCCATCCCTTTGAGACCTACCTGGTCATCAACCGCGTGGTGGACGTCGAGCCGGGCTTGTATCGCTACCTCAGCCTGAAGCACGCGCTCGGCCTGCTCCGCCAGGCCCCTGATCTGCCGGAGCAGGCCGCTGCCGCCTGTCACAATCAGGCGTTCGTGGCCCAGAGCGCCGTCACCTTCATCTGGAGCGCGCTGCCCTACCGCACCGAGTGGCGTTACGCGCTGATGACGCCCAAGCTGGTCAACCTGGATGCCGGGCACGTCTGCCAGAACCTCTACCTGGCCGCCGAGGCCATCGGCGCGGGGACGTGCGCCATCGCGGCCTACGAGCAGGCCAAACTCGACGCCTTCCTCGGCCTGGACGGCGAGGACGAGTTCGCCATCTACGTCGCGCCGGTGGGTAAAATTGAATGAAGCCTTCTCAGAAAATCCCCCGCGACTCTCTGCTTTTGCGCTTCTCGCTCTACGGCTTTCTCAAGAACCTGCGCTTCTTCGAACCGTTCTTGATCCTCTTCTTCCGCGACGCGGGGATGAGCTTCTTCCAGATCGGCGTGATCTATGCCGTGCGCGACATCGCCACCAATCTGCTGGAGATGCCGGCGGGCGTCTTCGCGGACGTCTTCGGGCGGCGGCGGTCGATGGTGATGGCCTTCTCGGCCTATATCATCTCCTTCGTGATGTTCTACGCGTGGCCGGGATTCGCGCCGTTTATCCTGGCGATGGTCGTCTTCGGCTTTGGGGAAGCGTTCCGCACCGGGACGCACAAGGCCCTGATTTTGGAGCATCTGCGCCTCAGCAAGATAGAGTATCTCAAAGTGCCCTATTATGGGACGACGCGGGCGGCCTCGCAGATCGGTTCCGCGCTCAACGCGCTGATCGCAGCCGCGCTGGTCTTCCACACGGGCAACTACCGCTACGTCTTCCTGGTCTCCGTCCTGCCCTACGCCCTCGACCTGGTGAACCTGGCGACGTACCCCAAATGGCTGGATGGCGACTTGAACCATGTGACGTGGCGCGCTATGCCCGCCCAGATCAAGGCGACCACGCGGGATTTCCTGAGCATGTTCCGCAATCCGCGCGCGCTGCGGGCGATTTTCAACAGTTCCGGCTTCGATGCTTTCTACAAAGCGACGAAGGACTACCTGCAACCCATCCTGGAGACCTTCGCGCTTGGCCTGCCCATCCTCGTGGCGTTGCAGGATGATCAGCGCACCGCGTTAGTCATCGGCGGCGTCTACTTCGTCATCTTCCTGCTCTCCAGCTACGCCTCGCGGCACGCGGGCGCGGTCAGCGACCGCATCGGCAACGTGGGGCGGGCCATCAACGCGACCTTCTTCCTGGGCGCGGGGCTGCTCGGTGTGGCGGGGTTCGCGGCGTGGATTGACATACCGACGCTGTCCATCCTCACCTTCCTGGGGATGTACCTGCTGCACAACGTGCGCAAGCCGCTCAATGTGGCCTACATCAGCGACCAGATCGAGAGCCAGGTGATGGCGTCGGGGCTGTCGGTGGAATCGCAACTGGTCACGTTGCTTGGGGCCATCATCGCGCCCGTGCTCGGCGCGCTGGCCGATGCCCTGAGCGTCGGCGCGGCGCTGGCGATCTTGGGGCTATCGATGGCCGCGCTCGCCGCGCTCGTCCGCGTGGCTGATAGTGTGTAATGCGCAAAATTAACGTTCAATCAACGCACAAGCGAGGGTATTTGCAATGAAAACACTGCTTATTTTACGCCACGCCAAATCCAGTTGGGACAATCCCAACCTCACCGACCATGATCGTCCGCTCAAAGACCGGGGCAAGCGCGATGCCCCCCGGATGGGCGACCTGATCCGCCAGCGCGACTTGGTGCCGGAGTTGATCGTCAGCTCCACAGCCAAGCGCGCGTGCCAGACCGCCGAGTTGGTGGCCGACGCCTGCGCTTACGAGGAGGACTTAATCGCCACGCGCTTCTTCTATCCCGGCGATGTGGAGGACTACATCGAGGTGCTGCAACGCATCCCCGGCGATTACGGCCACGACTACGAGCGCGTGATGGTGGTGGGGCACAATCCCGGCCTCGAATCGCTGCTCTACCATCTCACCGGCGAGTGGGAGCGGATGCCGACGGCGGCGCTGGCCGAAGTGCGCCTCCCGCTCACAAGTTGGGCCGAGCTGACCATGCTCACCGAGGGCGAACTGGTCAATTTGTGGGAGCCGAAGGCGCTGCCGTAAGCGCGTCGTAACACTTCCGTTGGGTGAGTAACCCGCTCAAAAATAGCTCGAAGTCCCCGTCTCGGGGACGGTTCAAGCGAGTATTATCGGTCTAGTGCAGCGCGGCATAAATAACTTCCCAGTTAAACTTGCTTGAAGGGGAACGTCAGTTCCCCGTTTGGACGTATAGTCGCGGATCTGACGATCCGCTCTGAGCATAGCTAATTGAGGAGGGACTTCCGCTGCGCT
>SLSP01000158.1 GCA_007130345.1 Thermoflexales bacterium | reverse complement strand
GATGACGCGCTCGACACCGCCCGCGCGCTGATGGACAAGGCCGGCGACAAGCTGGTGCTTCCCGTAGACGTGGTGGTGGCCGACGCCTTCGACAACGACGCGAGTGCCAAGACCGTCCCCGCTGACGCCGTGGAACCCGGCTGGCGCATCCTCGACATCGGGGAACAGGCCGTCGCGCAGTTCAAGGGGATTCTGGATGGCGCGAAGACTGTAGCCTGGAACGGGCCGATGGGCGTCTTCGAGATGCCGAACTTCGCCAAAGGCACGTTCGCCATTGCCGAAATCCTGGCCGCCATCGACGCCGTGACCATCATCGGCGGCGGAGACTCGGCCTCGGCGGTCAGCTTGGCCGGCGTCGCCGACAAAGTCAGCCACGTCTCCACCGGCGGCGGCGCGAGCCTCCAATTCTTGGAGGGCAAGCCCCTGCCCGGTATTGAGGCGCTGGACGAAGTTTAGGCAATTTGTCAAGTATTTTTGCCATTTGCACAGGAGGGAGTATGCGTAAACCATTTATCGCAGGGAACTGGAAGATGCACAAGACCGTGGCCGAGGCGCTCGAATTGGCCGACGGCTTGCGGGAGAGTTTGGCCGATGTCGCCACGATGGACATCGCCGTGTGCCCCACCGCCACCGCGCTGCACGCCGTGAGCGAGGCGCTGGCCGGATCGAACATCGGCGTGGGCGCGCAGAATATGTACTGGGAAGAGCAGGGCGCGTATACCGGCGAGATCGCGCCGCCGATGGTGAAGGAGTTGGCGCAGTACATCATCATCGGCCACTCCGAGCGCCGCGAGTACTTCGGCGAGACCGATGAGACGGTCAACGCGAAGATCAAGGCCGCGCTGGCCCACGGTCTGACGCCCATCGTCTGCATCGGCGAGAGCCTGGAGCAGAACGAGGCCGGCGAGACCGTGTCGTTCGTGCGCTCGCAGATTCACGGGGCCTTCGCTGGCCTCTCCGCCTCGGATGCGCAGAAGCTGGTGCTGGCCTACGAACCCATCTGGGCTATCGGCACCGGGCTGACGGCCACGCCCGAATCCGCCAACGCGACCATCCGCACGGCCATCCGCGACGTGCTCAAGGCCCTTTACGACGAAGAGACCGCCGAGGCGATCCGCGTGCAGTACGGCGGCAGCGTCAAGCCGAACAACATGGCCGAGTTCATCGTGATGCCCGACATCGACGGCGCGCTGGTGGGCGGTGCGAGCCTTACGGTCGAAGCGTTCTCCGGCATCATCAAGAACGCCGTGGCCGCGCTTAACGGCTAAAAATCATCCCAACGGCCAACCGCCGCGTCTTCTCAGATGCGGCGGTTTTGTTGTTTTTACGTGTGAGGAGGTCTCTATGACCCAATATATTTTCGTCACGGGGGGCGTCGTCAGTTCCCTCGGCAAAGGCATTATGGCCGCGTCCCTGGGGCGCTTGCTCAAGGCGCGCGGCCTGCGCGTTTCGATCCAGAAGCTCGACCCCTATCTGAACGTCGATCCCGGCACGATGGCGCCCTATCAGCACGGTGAGGTTTTCGTCACCGAGGATGGCGCGGAGACCGACCTCGACCTGGGGCACTACGAGCGCTTCATCGACGAGAACCTGGGCCAACTCAACAACGTCACCACCGGCCAGGTCTACTCCGAGGTCATCGCCCGCGAGCGGCGCGGCGACTTCCTCGGCGGCACCATCCAGGTTGTGCCCCACGTCACCAACGAGATCAAGCGCCGCATTGTCAAGGCCGCGCAGACGCTCCAGGCCGATGTCGCCATCGTCGAAATCGGCGGGACGGTGGGTGATATCGAGGGGCAGCCGCACATCGAGGCCATCCGCCAGATGCGCAACGAAGTGGGCCGCGAAAACGTGCTCTACGTCCATGTGACGCTGCTCCCCTACCTGAGCGCGAGCGGCGAACTCAAGACCAAGCCCACGCAGCATAGCGTCCGCGAGCTGCGGGGGATGGGCATCCAGCCCGACGTCATCGGCCTGCGCTCCGACCACGCCATTGACGCCGACATCCGCGCCAAAGTCGCCCTCTTCTGCGACGTGGACGCCGAGGCCGTCATCCCGCTGACCACGGCCAGCAGCATCTACGAGGTGCCGCTGATGCTGGAAGAGGCCGGGCTGGGCGATCTCGTGGTGCGCAAGCTGAGGCTGGCGGAGCGTGTCACGCCGCCGGATTTGCGGGATTGGCAGGAGGCGGTGGCCCGTCTGCGCGCCGCCGGGCCGACCGTGCGCATCGCGCTGGTGGGGAAGTACGTGGAGTTGCACGACGCCTACATGAGCGTCCGCGAGGCGTTGATCCACGCCGGGTTGTGGCTCGATCACCAAATCGAGATTGACTGGGTTCACAGCGAAGACCTGGAGCGCGGTCACGCGCTGGAGCGGCTTGCCGCCGCGCATGGCATTGTCGTGCCCGGCGGATTCGGCTATCGCGGCATCGAGGGGAAAATCGTGGCGGCCCGCGTCGCCCGCGAGGAGGGTATTCCCTACCTGGGGCTGTGCCTGGGGATGCAGGTGCTGTGTATCGAGTTGGCCCGCCACGTCCTGGGCAGCGACGCGCCCAACAGCGCCGAGTTCGACCGCAAGACGCCCCACCCCATCATCGCGCTGATGCCCGACCAGCACGACCTCGCCAAGATGGGGGGGACGATGCGCCTGGGCAGCTACCCTTGCGCGCTCCAGCCGGGGACGCGGGCGCGGGCCGCCTACAACGCCGAGGAGGTCAGCGAGCGTCACCGCCACCGCTTCGAGTTCAACAACGCCTACCGCGAGCGGCTTGGCGCGGCGGGCCTCGTTTTCAGCGGCCTCTCGCCCGATGGGCGGCTGGTGGAAATCGCGGAGTTACGCGATCACCCGTGGATGGTGGGGAGCCAGTTCCACCCGGAGTTCAAGACCCGCTTGCAGCGCCCGCATCCGCTCTTCCGGGGGTTTGTGGCGGCGGCTATTGAGCGGAAGCAGGCGTGAGGATTGTGTTGCGTGTTTTGTTCGCCCTCGGGGACGGGGGCTTGGAGCGTGCTGTGTGACGTTTGGCAGTAGCGCAAAACTAACCCTGTGACAAGAAGAAGCCCCTGGTTGATTTCAAGCAAGGACACGGATTTACACGGAAAAACACGGATTTTTTTGGGTTTTATCCGTGAAATCTGTGTTCATCCGTGTCCCAAACAGGGTGACTTTTGCGGTAT
>SLSP01000358.1 GCA_007130345.1 Thermoflexales bacterium | reverse complement strand
TTTTTAGCTCATCTGGGAAAAATTCGCAGACAAAAAAGGCAGTAGCGCAAAACTAACCCTGTCACAAGAAGAAGTCCCCGGTTGATTTCAAGCAAGGACACGGATTTACACGGAAAAACACGGATTTTTTTGGTTTTATCCGTGAAATCTGTGTTTATCCGTGTCCCAAACAAGGTAACTTTTTCGGTATTGCCAAAAAAGTCTGCCCAGTTCGCGTTTCTTGGGTAGATTCAAGTTATAACGCTTTAGCTTCCTACCGGGCAGATGCCACATCAGGCATAGTTTTCTGAAATCAGGCGCGGCAGTAACACTCAGTTATGTGAGCAAAAAAAATCACAGTCCCTGTATCGAGAACAGTTTCAGAGAGAAGGTTCTCTGGGATTTCGTTGGGCGATGGGGTAACGTCATTCCGAGCTTAGTCGAGGAATATCTGCGGATGGGGACAGAGACCCTTCGACTACGCATAGGGTGACGCTCGGGGGAAAAATTTGAAATCTAGGAGGCCCAGAAAGAATTTAACGGCGGTTTTTCAAGCGCTTCGCCGGCTCAAAACTCGTTCAACCCAGCTTTTGGCTCTGTTTTGCCCTTTTCCCTCGTAAAAACCGCGGTCTTTACTGCGGTAGCTCTCAATCGAATGCGCCTTGTCCTACAGTGTAAATGCACTATAATGAAAGATATGGATGGGCGATTGTGCAGGCGGTTGATCCCTTACTAATTTTGTTTGTAAATATACTTGATGTGTACCCTCCCCGGCCACCAAAGCCGGGGGTTTCATTATCTGGGTGTGTGCATTAGCTATTATGGAGGGCGTTATGATTCACTTGGTGACAGATTCAACGGCATATATGCCAGCTTCTTTGCTGAAACAATGGGATATTCACACGATCTCGCTCAAGCTCACGATGGGCGATGAGACTCTGGACGAGGACGATGTGCCACGCGATACGTTTTACTCCTATCTGGAGAATGTGAACAATGCCCCGACCACCAGCCAGCCCCCGGTTGGCGAGTTTATCGCGTTGTATACGTCGCTGTTGCAATCGGATGAGGACGAAATTCTCTCGGTTCACATCTCCGGCGGGCTGAGTGGGACGGTGCAGGCGGCGGAGTTGGCGGCGGCTAACGTCGCGCCTGACCGGATTACGGTGGTGGATTCGCGTTCGACGACGGGGCCGCTGGCGATGTTGGTGTTGGCTACGGCGCATGTGCTGCGGGCGGGCGCGTCTCGCGCCGAGGCTGCCGCGCGGGTGCGTGGCCTGTCGCAAAAGCACGCGGGTATTTTTATGGTGAGCGATCTGCAATATCTGGCAAAAGGGGGGCGCATTAACGGCGCGGCTAAGTTCCTGAACAACGTGTTGCAAGTGCGCCCCATCCTCCATCTGAAGGCGGGGAAGATCGACGGCCTGACGCTGGCCCGCACGCGCAAGCGGGGTCTGCGGCAGATTATGGGCGAATTGGAGAAGCGCGTGGGCAATACTGGCCCAATCTACGCTGCCGTCACGCACATCCAGGCCGAAGAGGAAGCGCGCGAGTTGTCCGACGAGATCCGGGAACGCTTCGATTGCCTGCAATTGGTCATCAACGAGACCGGCCCGGTGATCGGGGCGCACGTTGGGCCGGGCTTCATCGGCGTGGGCGGATGCCCGGCGGGGGTGTGAAGATGCCGCCTGTGACGTCTGCGCAAGGCAAGTTGATTATGGTGTACGGCAGCGCGAGTACACAGGCTGCCCAACATCTCAAGACCGGCGCGGATTTGGGACGCGCGCTGGCTCAGGCGGGTTATGCGGTGGGCACGGGCGGGTATCGCGCGGTGATGGACGCCGTGAGCCTGGGCGCGTATCAAGCCGGCGGGCATGTGATCGCCTACACCACCGACGAGTATCCCGACGAACCGCTCACGCCGTGGCATCACGAAATCCGCCACACACCGACGCTTCACGAGCGGCTGCGGCAGATGATCGCCGAGGGCGATGCCTTTATCGCCACCTGGGGCGGGATCGGCACGCTGGCCGAGATCGCGGTGACGTGGAGCGCCGCGCTGGTGGATGCCGCGCGGGATGAGCGCGTCAAGCCGCTGCTGCTGGTGGGCGATCACTGGCCCGCGTTCCTGCACAGCCTGGAAGATTACGCCGAAATCGGCACACGCATCCCCGATTATCCCGTGCTGACGGACACGCTGGAAGAGGCGGTGGCGTATCTGGCGCGGTATTTTGAGGATAAAAAGGGCACGCCGTCATCCTGACGGCATCGTGGTCAGCAGGAGCTGGCGCTTCGGCATTTTCAGCGGAGGAGCTTATGGGCACAGCAACCTTTCACTTTCCCCCGGATTTTCTGTGGGGTGTCGCCACCGCCGCGCATCAGGTTGAGGGGAACAACACCAATAACCAATGGTGGGCCTGGGAGCAGCAGGAAGGGCGCATTAAAGCCGGGCATAAGTCCGGGCTGGCCTGCGATTGGTGGCGCAATGCCGAAGTGGACTTCGACCGCGCCGCCGCGATGGGGCTGACCACGCTGCGCCTCTCCATCGAGTGGAGCCGCGTCGAGGTGGCGTCGGGCCGTATCGACACGAACGCGCTGGCCCGCTACCGCGAGATGATCGCCGCCCTGCGCGCGCGGGACATCGAGCCGATGGTCACGCTGCACCACTTCTCCGATCCGCTGTGGCTGACGCAAGAGGGCGGCTGGTTGCAACCGCGCGTCGTCGCCTACTTCACGCGCTACGTCGAGCAGGTGATCCAGGCCCTCGGTGAGGAGGTCACGTTCTGGTGTACCATCAACGAACCGAACGTCTACGCCGTGATGGGGTACCTGGAAGGCAGCTTCCCACCGGGCACGCGCCATCCCCAAAGCGCGTTCACCGTCATCCGCCATATGCTGATGGCGCACGCGGCGGCCTACAAGCGCATCCACGCGCTGCAACCGGAGGCGCGGGTGGGTTTGGCGCACAATATGCGCATCTTCGACCCGGCGCGGCCCAGCCATCCCCTGGATCGGCTGGCGGCCTGGGCGCAGGACTACGGCTTCAATCAAGCGATTCTCAACGCGGTGTGGCGCGGTTGGTGGACGCCGCCTCTGGGCTTTGGACTGGCGCGCGCGCTGCGGCACACCCTCGATTGGGTGGGCCTCAATTACTACACACGCGATCTGGTGCGCTTCGATGCGCAGGCCCGCGA
>SLSP01000505.1 GCA_007130345.1 Thermoflexales bacterium | reverse complement strand
GCCGTGACGCCATCCGCTTGGCCGGAGGTCAGGAGCCATCAGGGGAGGACGCGGGATCGCTCCCGTGTCCTCCCCTGGACGTGGAAATGCCGCTGGTACTTCAACAGACCTGCGCGGCGCGGCTTCCTACAGTGCGCCGGGCTTGCTCACCCCGCTACAACGCCCCGGCTAACGCGGCCTGCAGGGGGATGGCCGTTCCCCCGGTGCTAAGGAACGCGCTGAAATCCCATCCCCACATGCATAAAATGCGCGTCAGCCGTCAACACATTGGAAATACCGAGGGCGAGCATCACACGCATTGAGGAAAGATCGGTGAAGGAGATCGTGGGCTTATCGCGTAGTTTGAACCGCAAAGTTTGAGCTTGCGCAAAAAGCTCTGGTGTAACCCACACCAGATTCAAAGAACCCGCTTGCACCGCTGCGTCGAGGAGCTGCATAGCTTGTTGCGCTTGCGGAAACGACAGCCGCTTGAACAACAACGTGAAGGTTTCATCCAGCACATAATCGCTGGTGTAAAGTTGCCCCACTTGCGCGCGGAAATCCGCGTACCACGCGGCTACCTGCGGGTGTTGTGATTCGCGCTTATCGTAGAGCGTTAGCCAGCCCCAGGTATCAACAAAGACGTTGGTCATGATGAGTATACCGCCTCATCAATCGCTTGCGCCAGAGCGCCGTGCGCCACTGCACCGACAAACACCTCCAGCGGATCGGGTTCTGTGGATTCCCCGCTGGCGACAGATGGCTCCTTGATCCGGCTGGTTTGCTGATAGACCAGAAAATTCACAAAATCCAGCACGTCCTGCCACTTGGTCGCTGGCAATTGCGCCAGTTTTACAGATAGTTCTTGTTCCAGACGTTGATGTGTGAGCATATTTAACCTCCTGAAAAACAGTGCTGCGTTATAAATTGCGATTCTACTCCTATTGTAACACGCATTTCAGGGATAATCCACGCGCCGCCAATCCGTCCGACAACGAATGTACAACGCATAAACGAATTGCGGTGCCTGCCCCGGCAGACTCGTGGGTTGTCCGAGGCTCGTATACCCACCACCCCCGCCACAATTCCCCGCCGAATCACGCGCGCAGCCTCAACGCCCCAAGCCTAACTCGTAATCGGGTTACTGTCACAGAGTATTCGCCATGCATCACACCTGGCTCCAAGGGGCTTGCCAAATCCGGCGGGAGCCTGGCACGATATGGCGAATGCTTTCGGACACAAGCCACGTTTCACGCCGGAAGGTGTCAAGCAGTTTTTATCCGCAGATCCCTCAAGATGAACCCTGACCTTTTCGATGACGATGACGGGTTCAGATCCCAAACACCTTCATCACCTCATCCCCCAGGTGATTGATGACTTTGACGGCGATCCGCCCGGTGCGCGGTTTGGGGAAGGGGCGCGAGATGTCGCTGTGCAGGCTCTCCCACGCTTCGCGGTCGATTTCGGCTTTGAGCGTGGTCTTGAGCGCGCGGTAGGGGTCGCTGGCCCCCAGGAAGTAGGCGTGCCGCACGAAGAAGCTCTCTTCGTTGTAGTCGGTGTCGATGAACCAGCAGGCGATGCCTTCCGGCCCGGCGGAGCGGACTTCGCCGGATTGTGGATGGAAGACGTCCACGCCGTGAATTTTGACTTGGATGAGCACCTCACCCCCCGGCCCCCTCTCCCCAGTGCGGAGAGGGGGAGTACACACCTCACCCCCCGGCCCCCTCTCCCCAGTGCGGAGAGGGGGTGTGCCCGGCGTGCTCCCCTCTCCACGATGTGGGGAGGGGCCGGGGGTGGGGTCGGTGGTGGGGTCAAGATGGATGATCTCAATATCCGGCTCCCCAAAAATGACGAAGAGGTTGCCCGCGCCGGTGTTCTTGAGCGCGTCGGCCATGTGGAGGTCGGCGTTCATCCGTGCTTTGAGGACGGGGATGCGCCCCAGTTTCTCGAATTCGGCGGAGTGCGCGTCGTAGCTGAAGGCGCACGCGATGAGCACGTCGAAGCCGGCGTCGGCGGCCTCGCGCGCGGCGGCGACGAGGTCGGGCCGCGAGACGGTGCCGAATTCCGGGCCGATGAAGATGCCCGCGCGCCGCTGGGTGTCGCCTTCCATGTAGCGGCCTTCGGCGCAGAGGTAGGTGCCGGGCCAGCCGGTGAGCGCGGTGAAGGTGATGCGGTCTTCTTTGTGCGCCTGCTGCACCCCCGCCACGCGCAGGTTGTCCAAAATCATCCCCGCAAAATCGCTATCGTCATCGTGATCGTCATCGCCCTTCTCTTCGCCCACAAACTGCCCCGCCGGGCGCAGATCGTCCTGTTCATCCACCACCAACACGCGATGCGGCGAGAGGCTTTCAACCGTGAACGGCCCGGCGACGCGGACGATCTTGGTGTCCTCGTAGGGCTGGTCGTAGAGGTATTCCTGCTCTGAGTGCGCGGCGATGGAGGCGTCGATTTCTTTCTGGCGGGCGATGCGCGCTTCCCACCACCGGGCGTGTAGATTTTGGATTGCGGATTTTGGATTTTGGAGGGCGGCGGCCTCATCCGACGCCTCGCCCTCTGCCGTTTGACGTTTGCCGTTTGACGCCTGACGCCCTGCGTTTGACGTTTCTTCTAGCTCACGCGGAATTTCCCACTCCTCCCAATCTGTGCCGAGCGCGGCGTTGAGTTGGGCGCGCAGCGGTTCGAGCGTCTGCTGGTACTCCTCCCAGATCACGTCGATTTCGGCGTTGTTGGCGATGTCTCTGAGCATGATGTGCGGCACGCGCTGGTAGACGAAGCCGTGGCGCAGGTTGCCGTAGGTGGGCGCGGTGGCGGGCGCGCGGCGGGTGATTGCGGCTTCTTTTTCCTGCCCGGCCTGGGAATCGGCGAGGAGGTAGTAGGGGTAGCGCGCGCCCATGATGCGGGCGCGGGCCAGGGCCAGCGCGACGCGGGAGGTGTCCACCGTGATCCAGCGGCGGCCCCATTGCTCGGCGACGTAGGCCGTCGTCCCGCTCCCGCACGTCGGGTCGAGGACGAGGTCGCCGGGGTCGGTGGTTAAAAGGACACACCGAGCAATTATGCTTGTAGAAGTTTGAACTACGTAAAGATTCCCCACATTTTGTCCCTCAAACAATCGCACACTAAAATGGGCATGACTTACAATTTCAAACGTCAATTTGCCCCTAAAGCCCGAGTCTATTTGGGCATCATTGCAATGTAT
>SLSP01000254.1 GCA_007130345.1 Thermoflexales bacterium | reverse complement strand
GGACTTGCGCTTCCCTGGCGTGATGCGGGTGTGCGGGGTCAAGGAGATGATTAACACGGCTTCTGATCCGCAGGTGCGCCAGATGATTGTGCGGAATTTTGAGCGCGAAGCGAGTATCCTGGCAACTCTGAACCATCCCGCCATCCCGCAAGTCTATGACTATTTCACCGAAGGGTCACGCAGTTATCTGGTGCTGGAGTTCATCGATGGCAAAGATTTAGAGGCGCATCTGGCCGGGTCGGAAGGTTTTCTCGCAGAAGAACAAGTGCTAGATTGGGCCGCGCAACTGTGTGACGTGCTGTCCTTTTTGCACAACCATAAACCGCGCCCCATTATCTTCCGCGACTTAAAACCTTCCAACATTATGCTGGACGATCACCAGCGCATTCGCCTGGTCGATTTTGGGATTGCCAAGCTCTTCCAAAGTGGCGAGAAAGGCACGATGATCGGCACCGAGGGCTACTCCCCGCCGGAGCAGTATCGCGGCGTGGCTGAGCCTCGCGGCGATATTTACGCGCTGGGGGCCACGTTGCATCACCTCTTGAGCAAACAGGACCCGCGCCTGGAACCCCCGTTCTCGTTTCACGAGCGCCCCATCCACAAGCGTAACCCCACCGTCTCGCGCGAGGTGGTCGAGCTTGTGAATAAAGCGCTGGAGTATGAGGTCAATAACCGGTGGGGCTCGGCGGAGGAATTCAAACGCGCGATATTGGCTCTTTCGCCCGGCAAACATGGGGGCGCGGGAGCCAGAGGCGAGACAGTGGCCTTCAAGGCGGGGGGAGACGTGCTGAAACCGCTATGGCGCTTCGCGTGCGAAGATGAAGTGCGCGGCAGCGTCACGGTGCGGGATGGCGTCCTGTTTGTGCCCTCTTACGATCACAACGTCTACGCCCTGGACGCGGAGGAAGGCAAGTTTATCTGGAAGTATCCTACCGAGGGCGGTGTGGCTTCTACCCCGTGGATTTCTGAGGGGATGGTGGTATTCGGATCCACGGATCATGTGGTCTATGCGGTGGATGCTAAATCAGGGCAGTTGCTGTGGACCAATCCCACCAAAGGCCGCGTTTTCTCCTCTGCCTATGGCGAGTTCAACCACATCTTCATCGGATCGGACGATCAGCAATTATACGCCATCCACCAGCTTTCGGGACGCCAGGCGTGGACGTATGCTACGGATGGTGAAATGCGTTCGCGCCCGCTCCTGACTGAAAATGAAATTTTCTTCTCGTGTCAGATGGGCGTTGTCTACGCCCTGAGCTTGAACCGGGAGTTGCGGTGGCGGTTTAGAGCGCGTCGGGGGATACTGGCGTCTCCAATGGCTCACGAGGGCCTGATTTTCATAGGGTCGTTGGACTGGAACTTCTACGCGCTGGATACCCGCTCTGGCTGGTCGGCCTGGCGGCATCGCACGAATGGCCCCATTGCATCGACGGCGGTGGCGGGCGAGGGGATCGTGTACTTCGGCTCCTCGGACACGTATATCTACGCGCTGGACATGCGGGACGGGCGCGTGGTATGGCGCTACGAAACGGAAGATCAAGTCACCGGGTCCGGGAGAATCCACGAGGGAAAATTGTACATTGGGGGAGTGGATGGGGGGCTGTATTGCCTTGATGCCAAATCAGGCGCGCTTATATGGCGTTATCAGACGGACGGAGCTATTACCGGCACGCCCGAAATTGTGGATGGTGTGCTTTACGTGGGGTCTAGCGACCATTACGTTTACGCCATCCCGGTATAGCTCACTATGGGGGCAAGATGACAGGTTGGAAAACTAAGCTGCGGCAATTTTTTGGGAAGTCCACATTACAGGAAGTTATCGAAGAAGAAGACGATGCGCTCGCCGACGCGCTGTTCCAAGAGCCACCGCCAGAGGACAAGGCAATCGCTGCCGCGTCTCCCGAAGCTGATGTACTCGCAGAGGGGTCGCTCCCCGAGGCCGGCTTTCCACCGATCTCCGGGGCATTTTCCGCTGCCTGGATCACGGACACGGGGCGCGTGCGGGGGCACAATGAGGATGCCCTGTTCGTCTTCACGGGCGATCATCACGCCAACAACTCCGTACCCGCTTTTGGTCTCTTTATTCTGGCCGACGGTATGGGGGGGCATCAGGCCGGTGAAGTTGCCAGCTCCTCCGCCGTGCGGGTCTGTGCCAGTCACCTGATCTCGCAAATCTATTTGCCGATGCTGTCCGGTACGGATCGAGGTGCCGACCAGCCCTCCTTGAGCGAGATCGTCCGCGAGGCCATCCTGATAGCCAATCGGCGCGTGACGCAGGAGTTGCCGGGGAGCGGGAGCACGTTGACCTGTGGGCTGGTGTTGGGGGATCGGCTTTTCGTCGGGCACGTTGGAGACAGTCGCGCGTACCTGTTGCGGGAGAATGAGGCCCCGCTGCAATTGACCAATGACCATTCGCTGGTCAATCGGCTGATGGAGATGGGCCAACTCACCGCAGAAGAGGCCGCTGTGCATCCTCAGCGCAATGTGCTCTATCGCGCCATCGGCCAGGGGGGGAGTCTGGAAGTCGATGTGTCTACCTTCTCGCTCGAATCGCGGGATCGGCTGCTACTGTGCAGCGATGGGTTGTGGGGGATGGTGGAAGAGGCGTCTTTGTGGCAGGCGATCCAGGAGACGGATACGTTGCGGAACGCTTGTATCGATATGGTCGATGCGGCCAACGCTGCGGGGGGTAATGATAACATTTCGATTATTCTGGCCGAAATCTGGCACAATAATAACCTGCACTAGACGCCCTGATGGTAGCCATAGACCCCACAAAAGATTATTATGAAGTGTTGAGCGTCTCCCCGCTGGCCGGGGAGACGGACATCAAGCAAGCTTATCGGGACTTAGCTCGCCGGCTGCATCCCGATACCTCCGATGGCGACCCGGATCGCTTCCGGGTGGTTCAGGAAGCCTACGAGGTGCTGCGCGATGTGGCTCTCCGCACGGCTTACGACCGCCAACGCGAGATGCGGGGACTGTCTGCGCAGGCCCCCATCAGCATCGATATGGTGTTAAGCCGGCCGGCTGTGCCCATATCGACGGCGACGCAGATGCTCTACGTGTGGCTCTCTCTGAAAGCAACCAGCGAACTGCGCCCGGCACAAAACCGGTTGAACCTGGCCCTAGTGATAGATCGCAGCAATTCGATGTATGGCGTGCGGATGCAGAACGTGAAGATGGCCGTAACGGATCTGGTCGAATCCTTGCATCCGGAGGATCGCCTGGCCCTGATCGCGTTTAGCGACCGCGCGGAAGTCCTGGCCCCCTCGATGCCGGCCCAGGATCGGCGGGCTTTTGGCGCTGCTATCGCGGCGCTGCGTCCCGGAGGTGGGACGGAGATCTTCCAGGGGTTGCGCGCGGGCCTGGACGAGGTGCAGCGTTACGCCAACGCCACCAGCATCAACCATGTGATCCTGTTGACCGATGGGCGCACCTATGGGGATGAAGACGCGGCTCTTACCGCCGCGCGAAGCGCCACTGCGCAAGGACTCGGTATCTCGGCTTTCGGTATCGGCGAGGACTGGAACGATGATTTCCTGGATGCGTTAGCGCGCTATGGGGGCGGCGTTACTCATTACATTGATTCGGTGAAGGATGTGCGCAACGTCCTGCGCAATCAAATCCAGGGCTTGAGTGGCACCCTGGCCCATCGCCTAACCCTTAATCTCAATCTGGCACCTTACGCGCGTATACAGGCGATCTACCGCGCGGCCCCGTATATGGAAGTGCTCGGACATTCTAGCAGCAAACCGGTGGCGCTAGGTCGCCTGGTCTCCGGCGAACCTATCGAGGTGGTGCTGGAGCTGCTCGTCGAGGCCCAGGAGGTGGGGGAACGGCGCATCGCGCGTATTGACATTGAGGCCGAAGAGGCCGGCTCATTGCGTCCGATGCAACTGCATCAAGACGTGCGGATCACCTTCAAACAGAATCCGGAGCAGCACCAAGTCCCCCCGAAACTGCTCAACATCATCTCCCGTTTAAGCGTGTTCCAACTACAGGAGAAGGCGTGGCGGGCTTTGGAGCAGGGCGATACACGGCAAGCTACACAATACTTGGAGGCGGTGGCTACGCGCCTCTTTGATATGGGATGTCGGGAATTGGGTCACGCGGCGATGCTGGAAGTTGGGCGACTCTCTCAAGGGAGTGACCCTACAGGCGAAGGGCGTAAGAAACTGCGGTATGGCACGCGCGCATTGACCATCCCTTCAAAGTAGTGGGAGGTAAGTATGGCTCAAAAAGGTAGTAAAATTATCTGTCCTTCTTGCGGCGCGGAGAATTTGCCGGGAACGTTATTCTGTGTGCAGTGCGGCACGTATTTGCCATCGGGGGGACCATTGCGTACCGAACCGCTTCCCGAAGAGGAGGGGGGCCGGCCCGCGCATGTTCACAAGGAGGGCGCGGATAGCGACGGGCAATCGCGGGCTATCAATATTGAAGTTGAGGTATTGAATACCGGGCGCAAGGTGTTGCTGTCTGCCGACCGGGAAATCCTCGTCGGGCGATTGGACGCGGCTCACGGAATCTTCCCGGAACTGGATATGACCACCGACGGCGGATTGGAACAGGGCGTTTCCCGGCGACACGCCCGGATTTACACGCGGGATGGCGCGTGTTTCGTTGAGGACTTGGACAGCACCAACGGCACGTTTTTGAATGATGAGCGCGTCACGCCGTACCTGCCTTACGCATTCCACGATGGGGATGTCTTGATGTTCGGTACGATGAAGATGCGGATGCACATTCATACTGGAATGCATCGTAATAGTTAAAACGCGAGCGAGGAGGCCCGTTATGCCCTACACAGTGCTTTTACACATTTTGAATGAGGATGCGGTCATAGGAGAAATTGAAGAGATGCCAGAACCCAACGCGCAATTCCTGACCTTGCTTAGCCCCCGGCTGCGTGATGGCCGCGATGTACCCTATTTTCTCCCAGAGACGCATACGGCAATCTATCCTATGAGTCGTATTCACAGCCTCGAGATCATGCCCACCGAAGACGATGACCAAATTGTTACCTTCATTCGGGAATAGTACCGAAACCTCCCCCCTCATCCTGATCGTCGATGACGAAGCGCGGATCATTCGCTTTGTCCGCATCAATTTGGAAATAGAGGGCTTTGAAGTCATCGAAGCCGGGAACGGCCTTGAGGCGCTGGAATCGATTCGGAAGAATATGCCCGATTTGGTGTTGCTCGACGTGATGATGCCAGAAATGGACGGATTCGAGACCTTGCGGACAATCCGAGAATTCTCAGATGTGCCCGTCATTATGTTGACCGTGCGTAATTCTGAAGAGGACAAAGTGCAAGGTCTGGATTTGGGGGCGGATGACTACATTACCAAGCCCTTCAGTCCGCGTGTATTGGTGAGCCGGGTTCGCGCCGTGTTACGCCGCTCGCAAACCTTAGCGCCGGGTGAGGACGCGGTCTTGGAGATCGACGACCGGTTGAGTTTCGACATCAATACCCAAGAGGTGATCGTCGAAGGGGAGCGGGTCAACTTGCGACCCACCGAGTTCCGGCTGCTTCATCACCTGATTGAGAATGCCGGATGGACGGTCCCGCATAGTACGTTACTTGCGAAGGTGTGGGGTTATGAATACAAGGATGCGATCTCATACTTGCGTATTTACATTAATTATTTGCGAAAGAAAATCGAGCCGGAGCTTTCTAATCCTCAGTATATCCTTACAGAAAGGGGCGTAGGCTATCGCTTTGTGGACTTTCGCCGCCAGCAGAAAGAAAAACAGAAGGAGGAATAGCTGTGAAGTCATACAAGGTAGTTGTGACGGGGGCTTTTAATGCCGGGAAGACCGAGTTTATCCGCACCGGCAGTGATATTGATATTGTGACGACAGAACGGCGCATTTCGGACTCAGAACTGGCCGACACCAAAGAAGAAACCACCGTGGCGATGGATTACGGTCAAACGCGCATGGATGACACGGTATTTCATCTCTATGGTACGCCGGGCCAGGCGCGGTTTGAGTTTATGTGGGGAATCCTCGCCAAAGAAATGGACGCTTATATCGTAATAGTAGATAGCACCGATCAGGGTAGCTTAATGGACACCAAACAAATCATCCGGCTTTTCCAAAAACAAGCTAAAGTACCCTACATCATCGCGGCGAACAAGCAAGATAACGCATCGGTGCTGTCCCCAGAAGAGATCGCCCGGTTGATGGGCGTCACCGACAAGGTCCCGGTAGTATCTTGCGTCGCCCATGACAAGTCCGCGGTGCTGGCCGTGTTACAACAACTCCGGGCGCTATTGGCATAGGCATACTCCCGCTCGGAGGGAACGGTAGCTCTCTGTGGAGCAGATTTAACCGGGGAGAGTCGCCCCGCGCTGTTCCAATAGCCTTCCTGGGCACCCACCGCTGAGATGTAAGGCCGCGTTTTGATTGCGTTCAAATCCCTCGCCGCGCGCGGGGGATTTGCCGTGTAAATCCGGCGGTCAACACGCAATACGAATCAAATCTAACATAGACTAACCGCACAGTAAATTTTCCATTTTACCACGGAGACACAGAAAACACGGAGGGTTTTTATACGGGTTTCTCTGTGTCCTCCGTGTCTCTGTGGTGAATTTTTAGCGTGCGTTTAGTATACTCGCAAGGACGCTTGGCTTATGAACACAACGCACCTCGACCGATTGCGACAGATTCTAATAGAGCAGCTATCCGCTGAAGAGTGGCAGGAACTGCGCCGCGCGCTGGGCGTCAACGCCGCGGATCTCGCTCCGCCCGCCGCCTCGGATGCGCGTGCTCTGGAGATGGCCCGCCGCGCGTTGTCCATATTGGAGCAGCAAGCGGCGGGATACACCTCGTTGACGATGCCGGTTCACTTGCGGATTCAGCTTGAGGACAAGCGCGCTGAGGTCGCGGCATTGGAACGGGCGCGACCCGATAGCGGCAATCGGTTGGAGCAGGTCAACTCGGTGTTGGCGCACCTCTCCACACGCGGACAAATCCCCGCGCTGCGGACGGTGGGCCGCCGATTGCGCCCGGATTTGGCGTGGGACGCGGACGCGGGGATGCTGTGGCCGCCGGTGATGTTGGCCTTGCCCCCGGCGCTGCCCCCGATAGAGCACGGCGGGACGCTCTGGATAGCGACGCAATCCTATCCACCGGCGGAGCAATGCGCGCGCCTCCACGCCCTGGACGCCGCCACCGGCACAGAACGCTGGTCTGAGACCTTCGCGCAGGGCGTGATGGCCGGACTCGCCCGGATACCAGGGCGTGACGCGGTGGTGGTGAGCCTCTTCAGCGCAGATCTGTTGCATGGCGCGGCGCACATCCTGGCCTTCGACGGGGCCGGTCGCCGGATATGGACTGCCGCGCCGGGCGGCCTGCGCGTGACGGGCGTTGCTGTAGGCAATGGCCGCGTCTACGCGAGCGTCGCCGATGCGCGCGCGCTCCTCACGCTGGACGCCGCTTCGGGGCGGGAACTGGCGCGGGTCGCTTTGCCGCTTCCGCCGATGCTGACCGCACCGACCCTGGTGGGCCGCGAACTTTATCTGCCTTGCCGTGGCTCCGCGCTGCTGGCGCTCGATGTGGGGGGCGATGCGCGCTGGCGCTACGATTTCTCTGCTGCCTCAGCGTCCGATGGGATGGACAAGCCCCCGGCGGTGGCGGGGGCGCTGGTGATATGCGCGCTCAAGTCGGGGCGGGTGGTGGCGCTACGCCGGAGCGACGGGGGCGTGCTCTGGCAGGTCGAAGTGGGGCCGCCGGGCAAGGCCCTTAGTGCGCCGGCCGTGTCCGGGGAATTGGTCTACGTGGGCGCGCGGGATGGCCTGCACGCGCTGGACACGCGCACCGGGCGCGAGGTCTGGCAGCATCCCACGCGGCACTACATCGCTGCCCGACCTATCGCGCGCGGTAATGTGGTGTACGCCGCGTGCCGCGATCATCATCTCTATGCTCTGGACGCGACCACGGGCCATCCGCTTTGGCAGACTGAGGCGGAACACGGCCTCAAGGTCGCGCCAGTGGTCAAGGATGAGGCCATCGTCTCCGTGGATCGGGTGGGGCAGGTGCGGGCGGTGCGCTATCCCGACCATCTGCGTCCCCCGAAGCCTGAGTCGGTGCCTCTCCCCGCTGATGATGACGCTTTCGCTACGTTGACCTTGCGCATCGCGCCGCGCCAGCCGGAGAAGGGCTATCCCGTGGATATGGCGCTGGATGTGCCGGGGCGGGATGAGATGCTGGAAATGGAGCGGCGTTACATCCCCGCTGAGGCCCTGTTGCCCTGGGGCGGCATCGCCGATGTGGGGGAGGCCGGACGGAAGCTCTTCCAGGCGTTGGTGGAGCGCTCGCGCTATGCGCGCGCGTGGGGCTTTGTGGAAGGGCAGGCGCCGCAGCGCCGTATTCAATTGAAGATTGACCGCGACGCCCCGGAACTGCACCGGCTCCCCTGGGAGTTGCTGCGCGACAAGACACTGTTTTCTGCCGATGCCAACACGCCCTTCTCGCGCTCGATGCCCTCGGCCACGCCCTGGGGCGACGTGATTACCGGGCACGCCTTGCGCGTGCTGGTGCTGCTCTCCGATCCCGTTGACGCGGGGGCGTTGGGCCTGGCCCCTTTGCCGATGGCGGAATATCGGGAGCTATTCGCGGCGTTAAGCGCGGACGGCCCGTTCCAATTTGACGTGATGCCCGCGCCGGTCACGTTGGCGCGGATGGAGCAGCGCCTGCGCGGCGAGCGTTATCACGGCCTGCACTTTGTGGGGCACGGCGCGTTTCACGAGCAGCGCGCGGAGGCCGCGCTTTACTTCCAGCGGGAGGACGGCGCGGCAGAGCGCGTCGGGGGCGCGGCGATATGCGACGCGCTGGCGAGGTTGCACTATCAGAGCCGCCCCGCGCTCGTCTTCCTGGCGGCTTGCCATAGCGCGACCGTTGCGTGGGACAATCCCTTCGTGGGGTTAGGGCCGATGCTCGGCCGGGTGGGGGTTCCGGTGGTGATTGCGATGCGGGACGCGGTACAGATGGCTGTGGCGCGCAATCTGGCGCGTGTCTTCTACACCCAACTGATGACTCACGGCGTGGTGGATCGGGCGATGAATGAGGCGCGCGGCACGCTGGATACGCTCAACCATCCCCAGGCGGCGGCAGCCGTGCTGTTTATGCGGCTCAAGTCGGGCCGCTTGTGGCAGCCAACGTGAGGGCGCCTAGCTCCCCCGGCGCATCGCGTGGAGTTGGGGCAGCATCGCGGCGGGCAGTGGCGTGACCTGGCCCATCATCTCCGCCAACACCTGCACCTGAGCGCAACTCTCGACCCGTTCCAGCGCGATCAGCGCGTGATCGAGCGTCGCGCCGACGGCCAGGACGCCGTGCTGCCGCAGGATGAGGGCGTCGTGGTCGGGGATGAGGGCGCGGATGGCAGCGGCGTTCTCCTCAGAGCAGGGGAGCGCGAAGTCCGTGGTGGGCACGTCGCCGAGCGTCAGCGCGATCTCCGGCAGGATGTCGGCGCGGAGGTTTTTCCCCGCCAGCGTCAGCGCGACGGCGTAGGGCGGATGCGCGTGGATCACCGCGCGCGCGTCGGGTCGCCGGCGGTAGACCTCGATGTGCATCGGCGTCTCGGAGGTGGGCTTGAGGCCGCCGGCGGCGTGCAACACGTCCCCCGCCGCGTTGATGAGCAGGATGTCGTCGGGGGCGAGGCGTCCCTTGCACAAGCCCGACGGCGTGATGAGGATGTCGCCGCTTCCCAGCCGCACCGAGAGGTTGCCATCATTTGAGGTCAGCAAGCCCCGCGTGTACGCGATGCGTCCCGCTTCTACCAGCGCGGCACGGAGGTGTTTAACGGTGGTGTTGGCGTTGAAACGCAAGAGATTGTTCATTGGGCGTCCTTTATTGTTTGGGAATGACCGTTATTGTGGTCTTTTTTGTAGAATTGTCAACAGAGGGTAACACAAAAACGCCGGGAGCTGGTTACTAGCTCCCGGCGTTAATGGTTTAAGGCCTAGAGAGTCTCGTAGACCTTGTCCATCACCTTGTCGGGGATGTCGTTGACGACGTTGTGCGGGGGGAGTTGTTCGTGCAGCATGAACTCCGGCAGGCGATCATCCGCCGAAGTCAGCCCGGCGGCCTCGTTGAAGGCCCGCTCGAGCTTGAGGATTTCGCCGCCTAGCGCGACGGCCTCGTCGCCCGTCCATTCTGTGCCGAGCACGCCGTTGACCTCTTCGACCATGCCCTCGAAGCCGCTGGCGATGTCGAGGATGGCGAAGGCGATGAACAGGCAGTGGCCCGTCGAGTCGAGGAAGGCCGTGGTCTTCTGGAACGCCTGGCTCAGATCGGCCTTGGCCTCTTCCATTTCCAGCGGGTCAGAACTGCCGCCGACGCTGAGAATCTCCGGCGCGATGGTGTAACCGGCGGTGTGATCCGCGCCCATCGTGCTGGTGGCGTAGGTCACGCCGATGCCCTTGACAGCGCGCGGCTCATACGCGGGCATCCCCTGGCGCTTCACAGCGGGGACGCGCGGATTGCCGTAAGCCTCGCCGACCATCGCCGGCCCGCCGCCCAGGATGCGGCCAAGCGGTTCGCCCTGGCCCATCTTGTGGATCAGGTCGATGGCGCCGTCCGCGTCGCCAAAGGGGATGACGCCGGAGTCCATCGCTACGGCAAGGGCCACGCCGGTCTCGATGGTGTCCAGGCCGTAGTCGTTGCACAGATAGACCATCTTGGCGATAGCGTCCAGGTCGTCGATGCCACAGTCCGCGCCCAATGCCCAATCCGATTCGTACTCAACGCAGGAGACGATTTCCTCGCCTTCCTCATTGTAGAAAGTGTTGGAGCACTGGATGATGCAGCCAGGGCTGCATCCGTGATTGTAAATTTCCTTGCCCATCCGCTTCTTGTTCGTCTCGAAGATGGCCTCGCCCGCGATCTTGGCCGCGCCCTCGAATCGCCCATCGCGGAAGTTGTTGGTGGGCAGGCCGCCGGCCTCGTTGAGGATGTTGATCAGGATGGCGGTGCCGTAGGTGTTGAGGCCGCCCTTCGGCTTGGTGATGGCGTGCTCCAGCAGAGCTTCGCGTAGCTTTTTCGCGCCTTGCTTGAACAAATCCTCGTTGGCGTAGTCCATGCCGGGGCCGCCGGCGGGATCCACCACGATGAACTTCAGGCCCTTGCTGCCCATCACCGAACCTAATCCGCCGCGCCCGGAGTAGCGCGAGGGCTTTTGCTTCATATCGTTGTAGGCGATGCCCGCGTTGCCATAGCCGAACTCGCCCGCCGTGCCGACTCCGGCGACATGGACTTTCTTGCCGAACTTCTCGTAGACCTGGGGGAAGGTCTCGTATAGCGATTTCCCGACGTAGTCATCCGCCGGGCTGAAGGTCACGCCGGGCTTGTCCTCGTCCCAGGTGATGTGCGCCATCCAGTACTTGCCGGCTTCTTCCGGCTTTCCTTCCACGATAATGGCCTTGAGGCCCAACTTGGCGATAGCGGGTGCCCAACCGGTGCCGGCGTTGGATTCCTTGATGCCGCCGGTGAGAGGCGATTTCCCGCCCGCTGAGACGCGCGCCGAGGTGGGGGCCGGCGTGCCGGTCACAATGCCCGGCGCGAACACGAGCTTGTTATTTGGCCCTAGCGGGTGGCACATCGGGTCCACTTCGTCGGAGATAATGGTCGAGGTCAGGCCCCGTCCGCCCAATTTCTGGTATTTTTCGGGAACCTCTTCCAGAGCGTAAGAACGATCCGTCATATTGATGCGCAAAATCCACATAGTCCACTCCTTTTTGTGAGATATGGTGGGCCGGACAGGTCAGCGCTATCCGGTGGGAAAAGCCCCGATGACTGACGGGCTTACTCTTGTACCATGCACAAAGGGACACTGCATACTTGTAAAGTATGGCAGTGCCCCCTTTGCAATCCGGCAGGCGCGGAAATTGCTTCCCGCACCCTATCGCCCATCCGGCCGCGAGGGCGCGCGATGGGTCGGAGGCGGTGTGTAATCACCTGATGCTTTTATAGTACTTAAGGTTGAAATTTTGTCAACACGGGTTTTGGGGATTGCTGCCGGGTGGGGGAGTGTAATTTTCCTAACCTTGGTGGTATAATGGCAGTAGTGCAAAACTAACCCTGTGACAAGAAGATGTCCCCAGTTGATTTCAAGCAAGGACACGGATTTACACGGAAAAACACGGATTTTTTGGTTTTATCCGTGAAATCTGTGTTCATCCGTGTCCCAAACAGGGTGACTTTT
>SLSP01000160.1 GCA_007130345.1 Thermoflexales bacterium | reverse complement strand
CCGAGTTCAGCTGCCGAGTCGAGGCCGCTTGGCACGATCTGCGCGGCCGCTACTCTGGTCAGCGCGTGTTGGTGGTCAGCCACAGCGGAGTGATTCGGCTGTTGCTGTGCCGCCAGCGCGGGCTGCCCCTAGCGCGGCTACTGGAGATCGAGGTTAAACATGGTCAGCGGGTTACGCTTTAGGGCAGAGAGTTCTTTTTGCTGTAATTTGACGGGAGTGAGACCAACATCATGAGCCATTATCCGCACCGTGTGGTTTGCCTGACCGAAGAAACCACTGAAACCCTGTACTTGCTCGGTGTCGCCGACCGGATTGTCGGGATTTCCGGTTACACCATGCGTCCGCCCCAAGCCCGCAAGGAAAAACCCAAAGTCTCGGCCTTCACCAGCGCCAAGATTGACAAAATCCTGGCATTACAGCCGGATTTAGTCCTGGGGTTTTCCGATCTGCAAGCGGATATCGCCGCTGAACTGATTCGTGCCGGGGTGCCGGTGCATGTGTTCAATCAGCGCACGGTGAGTGAAATTCTGATCATGATACGAGTGCTCGGCGGCATGCTCGGCATCAGTGCGCAGGCTGAACGACTGGCAACCACCCTGGAAACCGAGTTGGATCACATCGCCAGCGCTACCCGCACCCTGCCGCAACGCCCTCGGGTTTACTTTGAGGAGTGGAATGACCCGCTGATTTCCGGTATCGGCTGGGTCTCGGAACTGATTGCGATTGCCGGGGGCGAAGATTGTTTCCCGGAACTGGCCTGTGAACCGGCGGCTAAACAGCGCATCATCGCCGATCCTGACGAGGTCATTCGGCGTGCGCCGGATATTATCATCGGCTCCTGGTGCGGTAAAAAATTCCGCCCGGAACAGGTCACGGCCCGGCCTGGCTGGGCGGCGATTCCCGCAGTACGCGACGGTCAACTGCATGAGATTAAGTCGGTTGATATTCTTCAACCCGGCCCGGCGGCGTTAACCGACGGTGTGCGCCAGCTTGCAACCATTATCGCCCGCTGGGTCGGGGAACACCAACCATGAACGCCTGCCCGGCTCTGTTCATCACCGCCCCGGCTTCCGGTCAGGGCAAGACCACGGTGACGGCTGCACTGGCGCGTTATCATCGCCAGCGGGGCCGCCGGGTGCGGGTCTTCAAAACCGGTCCCGATTTCCTCGACCCGATGATTCTGGAATGCGCTTCAGGCCAGCCGGTGTAGTCGCCGACCAACGCCACTACGCCATGCTGGCCGAGAGTCTGGCGGGTATCCCAGCCTTAGGCTGGCCCGCAGGCGACCGCCCTGCTGTTCAAGCCGTGACGGGTTAATAATGTCTGATACCGTACACGGCGGCGCATTGACAGAGATGATGACCCGTTTTCCCAACGCACCACAGCCGTGGCTCGATCTGTCTACTGGGATTAACCCCATCGCCTACCCCGTCCCCCAGTTGTCCACCGAGCTGTGGCAGCGGCTGCCGGAAGCCGAGCACTTCTCTGCAGCGGCACAGGCAGCAGCCGCTTTCATGGGCTGTGCGCCGACCGCCATCACGTTCACCAGTGGATCGCAGTCCGCTATTTCCCTGCTGCCGGACGTGCTACCTGCCCGACGGGTAGCCTTGCTGGAGGTTACTTACAGCGAGTACGCCAGTGCATGGGCACGCACCGATTGTGAGATTCTGCGTTTGCCTGACCCCAAAGCACTGATGCACTGTGAGGCGGATGTCATCTGCCTGTGCAATCCGAATAACCCCGATGGCTACCGTTGGCCGCGAGCGGATCTTGACGCCTTAGTCGCCCGACAAACCGAGCGTGGCGGCTGGGTGGTGGTCGATGAGGCTTATGCCGATTTTCTGCCGTCATTAAGCCTTGCCAGCCAGATCGATGAAACTCACCGCCTCGTGGTACTGCGTTCGTTCGGCAAAACCTTTGGTCTGGCCGGTCTGCGTCTCGGTGCGTTGTTAGGGCCACAGTCTCTACTTCATCACCTACGCCAACGCATGGGGCCTTGGCCAGTATCAACCGTTGCACTGGAAATCGCTCGCCAAGCTTACCGCAATACCGCTTGGCAACACGCTGCGGCAGCCCGTGCATACGCTGGGTGTGAGGCGCTGCGCAGCCTGTTGACTGAGCGGGAACTTCAGGTGGAGGGGGACGGGGTGTTATACCTGAGCGTATTGACTCCACAGGCGCAGAACTTGTGGGAAAATTTAGCTCGCCAAGGTGTCTATGTGCGCCGTTTTGCCGATAACGCTGCGCGGCTACGGTTTGGTCTGCTTGCTGATCACCATGAGTTTACAAGACTGCGAACGGCTTTATGGTCTGCACTATCGGCAATCGGAACACGTAATCTACTACCGAGTAACTGACAAACGAGGACGTCGGCTCCTGGGAGCGCCAACGTCCTCGTTGGCTTTCCTTTTATTGCCGACGAGGACGTCGGCGTTCCCAATATTCCCGAGTGCTCGAAGGGTATTACTCAAGCGATACCTTCGCGCTAGTTTTAATGCTATTGTGACCGATTGTAACGCTAAATGCTCAACAGTGCTTAACACCTTCATTGACAAAATTCCGGTCGCCAGCCAGCATATTCGGGTAGTCGCTCCAGCGTATCGATTGGATGCTCACCTGATAGACAGTGGCGTGAATGCTTTACAGTCGCTGGGTTTTACCGTCAGCGTTGATCCGCGCTGTTATGACACCTACGGTAAGCTAGCCGGTGATGATGCGAGCCGAGCAGCGGCCTTGATGGCTGCGTTCACCGATCCGCAAGTCGATATCATTGTCACCTTGCGCGGCGGTTATGGTTGTACTCGTTTGTTACCACATTTGGATTATCATAGCATTGCGGCTCATCCTAAGCCTTTAATCGGTTACAGTGATGTGACCGCACTGCTTTTGGCCTTACACCCCCTGCTAGGCCGTCACGCCATTCACGGTCCATGCTTGGAAAGTTTTGCGCGTGGTGTGCATGAACAGGATATCGGTGCACTGTTAGCGCTGCTGGCTGGAGATAACCACACTTATAATGGGCTGCTTAACTCGGTCGCTGCGGGTTGGCGTCGCTTACGCGATGGTGTGGCCCGTGGGCCATTGATCGGTGGCAATCTCTCGTTGTTGGCGAGTCTTATCGGTACCCCGCAGGATTATTGTACCGACGGCTGTTGGTTGTTTGTAGAAGACTGGCAAGAGCCGCAT
>SLSP01000168.1 GCA_007130345.1 Thermoflexales bacterium | reverse complement strand
GATAAACACAGATTTCACGGATAAAACCAAAAAAATCCGTGTTTTTCCGTGTAAATCCGTGTCCTTACTTGAAATCAACCGGGGACTTCTTCTTGTCACAGGGTTAGTTTTGCGCTACTGCCAAAAAACACTCCCAAAGGCATCGGCCTTTGGGAGTGTGAGCGACTTGATCGTCAGGGTTACAGGTTGTATAGCGCGGTGTACTTCTCGCGCATGTAGTCCAGCAGCGGTTGTGCCCGCATCTCCTGTCCCAGGGAGCGCTGCAACAACTCCGGCGCGGTGAATTTGCTGCCGTAGCTGTGAACCTTCTCGCGGAGCCAGTCGAGCAGCGGGCGGAACTCGCCGCGCGTGAATCCAGCTTCCAGGCCGGGGAGGTCTTCGCGGGCCTGCGCGTAGAGTTGCGCGGACATCAGGTTGCCGAGGGTGTAGGTGGGGAAGTAGCCAATCATCCCGTGCGACCAGTGGATGTCTTGCAAGCAACCTTGCGCGTCGTCGGGCGGCGTGATGCCGAGGTACTCCTCGTAGCGCGCGTTCCAGGCGTCGGGGATATCCGCCACCTTGAGCTTGCCCGTCATCAGGGCCTTCTCCAATTCGAAGCGCACGAAGATGTGCAGGTTGTAGGTCACTTCGTCGGCTTCCACGCGGATGAAGTCGGGCTGCACCTTGTTGATGCCCCGGTGGAACTGTTCCAGGGTCACGTCGCCCAGGGCATCGGGGAAGAAGGCGCGGAAGATGGGGTAGTAGTATTGCCAGAAGGCCATGCTGCGGCCTACCTGATTCTCCCACATACGCGACTGCGACTCGTGGACGCCCAGGGTCGCGCCGCCAGCCAACGCCGTGCGGTCGAACTCCTGCGGGATGCCCTGCTCGTAGAGCGCGTGCCCGCCTTCGTGGACGCTGCTGAAGATGGCGGATTGTGGGCGGCGGGGATAGAGGCGCGTGGTCACGCGCACATCGTTCACGCTGAAGTTGGTGGTGAAGGGGTGCGCGGCCTTGTCCTGCCGTCCGCGCTTGAAGTCGTAGCCGATATCGCGCAGGAGCAGCATCGTGAATTCCCACTGGCGGTCGATGTCGTAGTCCTGCGCGGAGAAGAAGCTGTCGTCAAGGGGATCGCTCTCCGCGATCTCCTGAAGCAGCGGGACGAGACCGGTTTTGAGGTCGGTGAAGAGGCGTTCCACATCCGCCGTCTTCATATCCGGTTCGAACTGATCGAGCAGCGCGTCGTAAGGATGCGCCTCGTAGCCCAGATGTTCCGCCTTTTCCAGGTTGATGTCCACGGTTTCCTGAAGCAGCGGCTGGAAGATGGCGTAGTCGTTCTTCTCGCGGGCTTCGCGCCAAGCCACGAAAGCCTGCGACGAGACCTGCGTGGCGCGGACGACCAGTTCCACGGGGAGTTTGGTGTAGCGGTCATAGCCGCGTCGCGCCGCGCGCACCAGGCTGGCGGCATCGCTGTCGTAATCCAGCCCCTCGGCCTCGGCTTCGGCGGCTTCTAGCAACCACCCCGCTTCCTCTGAGGTGATGATTTCGTGCCCCATCGCGGACAACGTCGCGAGTTGCTGTGAGCGGGCCTGCACCCCCTGCTCCGGCATATTGACCTGCTGATCCCAGCCGAGCACGGCGCCGGCGTGCATCAGGTCGATGGGGCGATACAGATACGTCTTCAAGCGTTCAATGGCTTCTCCCATAGAGTGTCTCCTTGTTTTGATCTGTTGCGTATTGCGTGTTGCGTGTTGGATAGTTAGCTTCCCTAATTATATTGAGTTTTCCGTGTAAGACAAAGTGACAGGTGCCGCGAATTGTCGGCTACGTATCACGCTGTCGCGCGGCGCACGGCCAGCGTGAGCGCGACGTCGTCGATGTCGGTGGTCTCGATGACGTCGCCGGCAGGCTCCTCCACGGGTTCCAGGGCTTCGGCCAGCACCTCGCTGGCGATGGCGTCCTGGTGCGCGGCGATGGCCTCGGCCACTTTGCCGCTCGTGTTGAACTGTACCAGCACGCGGTCGGTGAGGTTGTAGTCGGCCTGTTTGCGCAAATCTTGGATGTGGCGCACGATCTCGCGGGCGAGGCCCTCCTTCTCCAGTTCGGGCGTCAGATCCGTGTCGAGGGCGACGACCAGCCCGCCTTCGCTCGCCACGCCGAGACCCTGCCGCGCCTCGGTCTGGACGAGGACTTCGCCGGGATGCAAGGTGACTTCCGTATCGTCCTCCAGCGTGAGGTGGAGCTTTTCGCCGGCGTTGAGGCGGGCGACGGCGGCGGCGGCGGCCAATCGGCCCAGGGCCTTGCGCACCAGCGGGAACTGTCGTCCAAACTTGGGGCCGAGGATGCGGTTGAGCGGCAGCAGCTTGTACTCGACGAGCGCGCCTTCCTCATCCACGAAGGCCACCTCTTTGACGTTCAACTCATCGGCCAGCAGATCGAGCATCTGGCTCAACGCCTCGCGGCGGCGGGGATCGGCGGCAATGAGGGCGCGGGCGAGCGGCTGGCGCACCTTGAGGTTGCTTGAGGCGCGCACCGAATGGCCGAGCGTGGCGGCTTGGCGCGCGGCGGCCATCGCGTCGAGCATCACCTGCTCCGCCGTGTCGAGGGGTTCGGCGGTGGGCCACAGGCAGTGATGCACGCTCTCCGGCGCGTCGGCCTGTGTCTGGCGCACCAGATTTTGGTACATCGTCTCGGTGACGAAGGGCATCACCGGGGCCAGCAGCTTGCTCAACGTCACCAGGATGGTGTAGAGCGTCTGGTAGGCGGCCTCTTTGTCGGCGTCGGTGTGGGTGTTCAGTCCGCGCGCGGCCCAGAAGCGGCGGCGACTGCGGCGGACGTACCAGTTGCTCAGGTCGTCGAGGAACGCCTCGGCGGGGAGCGCGGCCTGCGGCGGGATGTAGGATTCCAGTCCCTCGGTGAACTCGATGACGAATTGGCGCAGCCGGGCGATGATCCAGCGGTCGATGACGGTCGGCGCGGCATCGTCTGTCCAGGGCGACCAGAGGTTGGGCTGGCCCTCTGCCAGGCGGGAGGGATTATCGTGCAGGGCGGGATCGGGTTCCCATCCGTCGATGTTGGCGTAGGTGATGAAGAAGCTGTAGACGTTCCACAGGGGGATGAGGAAGCGGCGGCGGGTCTCGTCGGCGCGGCCATAGCCGAAGATCATGTTCTGGTCGAGCTTCTGGTTGAGGTACATCCTACGCATCGT
>SLSP01000382.1 GCA_007130345.1 Thermoflexales bacterium | reverse complement strand
GGAGAAGATTATCCACGTCTTGCGGTGGGTAGCGCACCAGATGGACTCGCGGTACAAGCTCTTTTCGGCCTCGGTGGCGCGCAATCTGGACGACTACAACCGCAAGATGGCGCGCAAAGGCGAGCCGACACTGCCGCGTCTGGTGGTGCTCATTGACGAGTTGGCCGATTTGATGATGGCGGCCCCAGAGGAGACCGAGCGCACGCTCACGCGCATCGCGCAGATGGCGCGGGCGACGGGCATCCATCTGGTCGTCGCCACGCAGCGCCCCAGCACCGACGTGGTGACGGGGCTGATCAAGGCCAACTTCCCGGCGCGGGTCAGCTTCGCCACCACCAGCAGCATCGACTCGCGGGTCGTCATCGACACGCCGGGCGCGGAGACGCTTCTGGGACGCGGGGATATGCTTTTCCTGCGTCCTGACGCCGCCGCTCCGGTGCGCGTGCAGGGCTGCTACGTTTCGGACAACGAGATTGAGTCCGTCATTAAGTTCTGGCAGGAGCAGGCCGGTGCCACCCCCGCGCAATCGCCCTGGGAGACGCTGATGGAGTCCAGTGGCCCGGAGGCGCTGCGCATCGAGGGACAGCCGGAGGACGCCGATTTGCTGGAGCAAGCCATCGCCATCGCCAAGAAGCGCGGCAAAATCTCCACCTCTGGCTTGCAACGCGGCTTGCGCATCAGCTATCCCCGCGCGGCCCGCTTGATGGAGGAGATGGAGGATATGGGCCTGGTGGGGCCGCAGCAGAGCGCGGGGCGCAAACGCCAGGTCATCCTGGGGGGCGACGAGGGAGACCTGTAGGATGCGTGTGCAAGCTCTGGTGACGTTACTGGAATCCCGCTATCAGGAGCTTCTCTCGGGCATGTGCTCCGAGCTCCAACAACGTTTCTGCGTCTGCGGGCTGTATGCCACCGTCTACCCGCACTTCTCTTATCAGGTGGCGGCAGATTTCGATGCCCAGGCGGTGGGGCCGTTGCTCGCTGCGGTGGCCCAACGGACGCGGCCCTTCCGCGTGCGCGTGACGACACTCGGCGTCTTTCCGATGGCAAACCCCATCATCTACCTCTCCGTTGTGCGCACCGAAGCGTTGAGCCGCCTGCATCGGCAGCTATGGGAAGCCACCGAGGGCCTGACGGTCGATCCCGTGCAGTATTACCATCCAGAGTACTGGATTCCCCACATCACGCTGGCGCACGGCGACGTAGAACGCGAGAACTTGACCGACATCCTCTTCTGGCTTCAGAAGCATCCCCCAAATTGGGAGCTAACCGTGGATAACGTGGCCCTCATCTACGCCGAGGGATTTGAGCAGGGGGAAGCGTTTCGGTTGCCGTTGGCGGGCGAGGGGTAACAGGGCTAGTCTAATCGGGAGCGTTTATCAGGTAGCCACAGGAGCGTGACATGCTCAAGTACATCTATATTGATAATTACAAGAGTCTGGTCAACGTTGAATTTGCAACTAAAGCGATCAATTTATTGCTAGGGGCTAATGGTTCTGGCAAGTCAGCAGTATTTGAGTGTGTGAAGGGTGTGCGAGACTTTGTGTGTGATGGGCAGCGATTGATGAACCTCTTCCCGACCACAAGCCTCACGCGCTGGCAAAGCATTCCCTATCAGAAATTTGAATTTGAAATCGAAGGGTATGGCGGGGTCTACCGTTATGAGATGTCTGTTGAGCATGATGAACTGAAGGAACGCGCCAGAGTAGATTGCGAGCGATTGTTTTTTGATGGCAAGCCCTTGCTGCGGATGGAAACGGGCGAGGTATATCTGTATCGGGATGATTTTTCGGAAGGCCCGCACTATCCTGTTGATCAAACGCTATCGGCGGTGGGCGCTGTTCCGCCGCGAAACGATAATACGAAATTAACCTGGTTTAGAGAAAAGCTCCGGCGGTTTGTCGTGGTGCAAATCGTTCCGCCTATGATGCACGAAGTGAGTCCGCAGGAAGCGGCTTCGCCATCGGCTCACTTGGAGAATTATGCTTCCTGGTATCGGTATATATCCCAGGATCAGGGGGTGGCCTTTCAGTTGACGGAGGAGTTGCGGCAGGTTTTAAGCGGATTTGACCACTTTAAGTTTGAGCCGTATGGAGAAAAGCATCGGCTGCTCAAAGTTTGTTTCCAGACGGAAGGCGCAGAAACGTCTACAGAGTACAGTTATAACGAACTGTCCGATGGGCAAAAGATGCTGATCGCTTTATATAGTCTGTTATACGCGGCCCGCATGGAATCTGAGTACGGGTGGTACACGTTGTGCATTGACGAACCGGGGAACTTCTTGGCATTGCCCGAAATCCAGCCGTGGATCGCGGAACTCTACGATAGGTGTGAAGAAGGACTGCTGCAAGCACTGATAATTTCACATCACCCAGAGTTTATCAATTATTTGTTAGCTTCGCTGACGGGATACTGGTTTGAGCGCCCGGACGGGCTTTCTACCAGGGTCAAGCCCATAGCCCCGCAGGATAATGCGGGCCTGCCCGTGTCCGAACTTGTGGCGCGCGGGTGGTTGATGCATGAGTAGATACACCAGCATGGTCATACTGTGCGAAGACCGTCAACAAGAAGTGTTGGCACGACATTTTCTGACGGCTTGCGGCATTTCGAGAAAGCGCATTCGGAGCGTAATCGCTCCAAAGGGGTTAGGTTCTGGAGAGCATTACGTTCGAGAACGCTACCCTGACGAAGTCCAGGGTTATCGGCAGAAGTGTAACCATCTTAACATAGCGCTGGTTGTGATGATAGATGCCGACACGCATAGCGTGAAGGCTCGATTCGATCAGTTGGAGGATTGTCTCATAGAAAAGCGGCTGCCGGGACGTGGCCCGGATGAAAGGATCGGCATATTTGTCCCGCGCAGGAATATCGAAACGTGGATTCACTACTTGCAAGGCGCGGAAGTCAACGAGGTGGATGTGTATCCCCGGCTGCCCAAAGAAAGCGATTGTAAGCCTCTGGCACACGAATTGGCCCAGCGACGTTCCCAACCTCTGCCCGATAACGCGCCGGATTCCTTGAAAACAGCGTGCGATGAGTTGGCGCGGATACTGTAGCGTGGCTCTCTGGGATCTCGCCGTATGGTGGGGATAGAGACCCTTCGACTACGCTCAAGGTGACGCCCAATGGGGAAACCCTCGATTTATCCGGCGAAATCCTGGAGACCCGAATCGCTTTCAGGAGAAACAATATGG
>SLSP01000514.1 GCA_007130345.1 Thermoflexales bacterium | reverse complement strand
CGCGCTGCGTGAGAGCGAATCCCGCTTCCGGTCGTTATTTGAGAACTCCCCGATAGCCTATCAATCCCTGAACGAGGCCGGTCAGTACGTTGATGTCAACCACCGGTTATGCGAACTGCTTGGGTATTCGCGTGATGAGTTGCTCGGGAGGCCCTTTGGCGAAGTATGGTCAGAACACACCTGCCATTACTTCCCCCAAGCCTTTGAAGGCTTTAAGTGCCGTGGTGCCGTCGTCAAAGAGCTAGACCTGGTGCATAAGGATGGCTCACTCCTGACGGTGGTGCTGGAAGGCCGAACACAACGTGATCTGGACGGCAATTTTTTGCGAACGCATTGCATTCTCCACGACATCACCGAGCGCAAGCGGGCAGAGGAGGCATTAAGACATTCAGAAACCACGTACCGCGAGATTTTTAATGGCATAGAGGACGCTTTGTTCATTCATGACATAAACACCGGGGCCATTGTGGATGTCAACGCTTCGATGCTGGCAATGTTTGGCTATGGCCGGGAGGAAGTGTTAGCGTTGACCATCGCGGATTTGAGCGCGCAGGTAGCGCCCTACACCAACGCCAGGGCTGTCGAATTGATACACCGCGCTGCCGCCGGAGAAACCCTCACCTTTGAATGGCACAATCGGAAGAAGAACGGGGACCTCTTCTTTTCTGAAAATCTCCTCAAGCATGTCGTCATTGCCGGCCAGGAACGGGTGCTGGCTATCGTCCGGGACATCACCGCGCGCAAGCAGATGGAGGACGCGCTGCGCGAGAGTGAGGCGTGGCATCGCGCGCTGTTCACGGAGATGGTCAGCGGGTTCGCCTTCCACGAAATCATCTGCGACGCGGAGGGGCAGCCGGTGGATTATCGCTTCCTGGCCGTCAACGCCGCCTTCGAGCGGTTGACCGGGTTGGCCGCTGCTGACCTACTCGGCCAACGGGTGATGGAAGTCCTGCCGGATACTGAATCGTATTGGATCGAGCGGTACGGGCAGGTCGCGCTTTCGGGAGAGCCGGTGGAATTTGAGGAATACTCCGGCGTGGTGGGGAAGTATTACGAGGTGCGCGTCTACTGCCCAGAGATCGGCAAGTTCGCCGTGATCTTCACCGACATCACCGCGCGCAAACAAGCCGAGATCGCGCTGCGCGAAAGCCGCGATCTGCTGAACGCCACGCAACGCCTGGCAAAAGTCGGCGGCTGGGAGTGGGACGTGGGGCAGCAGACGATGGTGTGGACTGACGAGACCTATCGCATTCACGGGATGACACCAGGGGACCCGCCGGCCGGGTCGCCGGAACACATCGCCCAAAGCCTGGCCTGCTATGATGAGGCGGATCGCCCGGTGGTTGCGGCGGCCTTCGAGCGCTGCATCGAACATGCCGAACCGTATGACATCGAGTGTCCGCTAACCCGCGTGGATGGACAGCGGATTTGGATTCAGACCGTCGCCGCGCCGGTGGTCGAAGAGGGTCGCGTGATCAAGGTCACGGGCAACATCTTCGACATCACCGAGCGCAAGCGCATCGAGGACGCGCTGCGCGAAAGTGAGGCCAAGTTGCAGGAGGCCCAGGACATCGCGCGTCTGGGCCGGTGGGAGTTGCACATCGCCACCGGCGACCTCGCCTGGTCGGATAGCATCTTCGATCTGTTTGAGGTAAGCCCGGAAACGTGCGAGGTCTCCTACGAAACATTCCTGTCCTTCATTCACCCCGACGACCGCGCGTTGGTTGATCAGGCATACCGCGAATCCGTCGCTAACTACGCGCCCTACGAGATCGCTCATCGGCTCCAGATGCCAGATGGGCGCATCAAATGGGTCAACGAGATAGGCCGCACTGAATACGATGCCGAGGGCCAGCCGCTCCGCTCTGTCGGCACCGTGCAAGATATTACCGAGCGCAAACAGGCCGAGGAGTCGTTGCGCGAGACGCGCAACTACCTGGAAAATCTGCTTACTTTTGCCAACGCGCCGATCATCGTCTGGAATCCTGACTTTATCATCACCCGCTTCAACCGCGCCTTCGAGCGGCTGACGGGGCTTTCGTCCGCCGAGGTCATCGGCCAACCGCTGGACATCCTCTTCCCGGAGGCCAGCCACGACATCTCGATGGCCTTGATCCGCCGGAGCGTGGGGCAGCGCTGGGAGGTGGTGGAAATCCCCATCCTCAATCACCAGACCGGTGAGCCGCACGCGGTGCTGTGGAATTCGGCGCACGTCTTTGGCCCGGATGGGGAGACCTTGCAGGCGACCATCGCCCAGGGCACCGACATCACCGAGCGCAAGCAGACGGAAGACTTGATGCAAGCGCGCTTGCGGTTGATGCAATTCGCCACTACGCACACGCTGGATGAGCTTTTGCAGGAGACGCTAGACGAGGTGGAGGCGCTCACCGGCAGCCTGGTGAGTTTCTATCACTTTGTGGACGCCGACCAGAAAACGCTCACTTTGCAGGCGTGGTCAACCCGCACCACCCGCGAATTCTGCCAGGCGGCGGGCAAGGGATTGCATTATGCCATTGATGAAGCCGGGGTGTGGGTGGATTGCGTGCGCGAGCGGCAACCCATCATCCACAACGACTACGCTGCATTGCCCCATCGCCAGGGATTGCCGCCGGGCCACGCGCCCGTCATCCGCGAGCTGGTGGTGCCCATCTTCCGCGATGAGCGCATCGTGGCGATTCTGGGGGTGGGCAACAAGCCCGGCGACTACACCGAGCGCGATATGGACATCGTGACCTATATCGCGGATGTGGCCTGGGAAATTGTGGAGCGCAAGCTGGCTGCCGAGAAGTTAGCGCGCGCCGCCGATGTCCACGCGACGATGGCCGCGCTGGGCAAGGCCCTCATCTCCGCGACCTCGTTGGAAGATGTGTCGGATTTGGTTCTGGAACACGCCCGCCGCCTCACCGGGAGCACGTTCGGCTTTGTGGGCTATATCGACCCGGCCACCGGCGCGCTGATCTCGCCGACCATGACGCGGGAGATTTGGGAAGGTTGCCAGGTGCCGGATAAGACCTTCATCTTCGACAAGTTCGGCGGGATGTGGGGCTGGGTGCTGAACCATCGGGAAGCGCTGCTCACCAACACGCCGGAGGCCGACCCGCGCGCGACGGGCGTGCCGCCGGGCCACATCCGCATCGAGCGCTTCCTGGGCGTCCCCGCGCTCTTTGACGAGACGCTGATGGGCATAATCTCCCTCGCCAATCCCGCCCGCGACTACACGCCGGATGACCAGGCCCTCATCGCGCGGATGGCCTCGCTCTACGCGCTGGCCGTGCAGCGCCAACACGCCGCCGACGCGCTCCAGCAGGCGAAAGAGGCCGCGGAGGCCGCCAGCCACGCCAAGAGCGCGTTCCTCGCCAACATGAGCCACGAGTTGCGCACGCCGCTCAACGCGATTTTGGGCTTCACCCAGTTGATGGCACGCGACATCCGCTTGGATGCCGGACAGTACGAGAACCTGGACACGATTTTGCGCAGCGGCGAACACCTGCTCGGCCTGATCAACGATGTGCTGGCGATGTCCAAGATCGAGGCCGGGCGCGTCACGCTCGACCAGCGCGGCTTCGACCTCCATCGGCTGCTGGAGGGCCTGGAGGAGATGTTCGCCTTGCGCGCCGAGGACAAGGGCCTCGCGTTCATCTTCGAGGTGTTCCCGGAGACGCCGCGCTACGTCTATGCCGACGAGGGCAAGCTGCGGCAGATTTTGACCAACCTGTTGAGCAACGCCGTCAAGTTCACCGAGTCCGGCGGGGTGAACTTGCGCGTCAAGGGCGTGACCGGCGATCCTCCGCCGTCCTGCCCGCGTGGGAGCGATTGTTGCTGGTTGCACTTCGAGGTGCAGGATACCGGGCGCGGCATCGCTGCCGAGGAGTTGCAGGAGTTGTTCAATCCCTTTGTGCAGACCGCCAGCGGGCGCGATGTGCAGGAAGGCACCGGCCTCGGTTTGGCGATCAGCCATCAGTTTGTGGAATTGATGGGCGGGACGTTGGAGGTGGAGAGCGACGCCGGCCGGGGCGCGCTTTTCAAGTTCTCCGTGCCGGTGGCGCTGACCGACGCCATCGCCGTCAACTCGCACCGCGCGCGGCGGGTGGTGGGCATCGCCGAGGGGCAAGTCTCTGCCAACGGGCAGCCCTATCGTATCCTCATCGTCGAAGACCGCGAGACTAACCGCCGCCTGCTCGCGCAACTGCTCAAACCGCTCGGCTTCCAGGTGCGCGAGGCCGCCAACGGGCAGGAGGGCGTGCAGGTCTGGCGCGAGTGGCAGCCGCACCTCATCTTTATGGACATGCGGATGCCGGTGATGAGCGGGTACGAGGCCACGCGGCGCATCAAAGACACGGCGCAGGGCCAGGCGACGGTGGTCGTAGCGCTGACCGCCAGCGCGTTTGAGGAAGACCGCTTGCTCATCCTCTCGGAAGGCTGCGACGACTTTGTGAGCAAACCCTTCCGCGAGGTGGATTTGTACAACGTGCTGCGCAAGCATCTGGGCGTGGAGTTCCTCTACGCCGACACGCCGGACGAGGCCGCCACGCCGGACGAGGACAAATCGCCGGATGCCGCGTTGCAGGCGGTGCTGAAGGCGCAGTCGCCGGAGTGGCGGGCCGCGTTCCGCCAGGCCATCGACCGCGCCGAGTTTGACGGGATGCAAACGTTGATCGCCGAGTTGCAGCCCGATCACGCCGCTGCCGCCGCGCAACTGCTGGCGTTAGTGTACCATTTTGACTATGATGCGCTCTGGACGCTCTTGCAGGAGGATACCGATGTCTGACCTTGCTATGGATTCCGCCGGAATTTTGATTGTAGATGATACCATCGCCAACTTGAGATTGCTGACGCAGATGTTGAGCGAACAGGGCTACCGGGTGCGCCCCGTGCCAAGCGGCGAGCGCGCCCTCGAAGCCGCGCGTCTCAATCCGCCGGACTTGATTCTGCTGGACATCAGGATGCCGGAGATGGACGGCTACCAGGTGTGCGCGGCGTTGCGCGCTAACGCGGCAACCCGCGACATCCCCATCGTCTTCATCAGCGCGATGGACGAGGTGGAGGACAAGGTACGCGCCTTCGAAGTCGGCGGCGTGGACTACATCACCAAGCCGTTCCAGTTCGAGGAGGTGCTGGCCCGCGTGCGGACGCACCTGACGCTTTCTCAATTGCAGCGCGAGCTAGAGCGCCATGCCGAAAATTTGGAAGAGTTGGTCGTTGAGAAAATGCAAGAGTTAGACCAGGAGCGCGCCAAGGCCCTCCAGATGGACAAGATGGCCTCTCTCGGCGAGTTGGCGACGGGCATCGCGCACGAACTCAATCAGCCCTTGACCGCCATCACGTTTGAGGCCGATTATCTGCGCAAAATCGCCGAGAAAGCCGATGCCGAATCCGCCGCGTTAGCCGATCTGTTGCCGCCGGCTGAACTCGGCGATATCGGTAAGAACTTGTTGGAGGATGTGCAGCGTTGCCGCCGCATTGTGGATCACCTGCGCACGTTTGGCCGCCTGTCTGAGGAGCATATCGAGGACGTGGATTTGAACACGCCGATTCAGGACAGCCTGATTCTGGTGGGGATGCGGTTGCGCGATCACAATGTCACCTTGAATCTGCATCTGGCACCCGATCTGCCGCTGATCCGGGCCGATCCGTATCGCCTGGAGCAGGTGTTCTTGAACCTGATGAACAATGCCGAGCACGCGATGACCGCGATGGCCGAGGCGCGCGCCGGGCATCCCAAAGTGCTGGACATCACGACGGGGGTGGACGCGGACTACGTGTGGGCGACGGTGCAGGACACCGGGGGCGGGATTCCCGAAGCCATTCAGGAGCGCATCTTCGACCCGTTCTTCACCACCAAGCCGGTGGGCCAGGGGACCGGGCTAGGGCTATCCATCAGCCACGACATTATCCGCGAGTTTGGGGGGGAGATCACGTTTGAGAGCGTGCCGGACGAGGGTACCATCTTCACCTTGCGCTTCCCCCTGGCTGATGTGGAGGAGTCCGCGTAAGGTTTTGACGTTTCACGCGCAAAAACTCAAGGTCTTGATGACCAGACGCCTTGAAACGTCCCCTCGACTTACTCCCCCAACCCGCCGAAGTACTCGCGCACGTAGGCCCGCAGGGCGGGGGGATACGCGCTCTCGGACATTTGGGCCTCGGCGGCGGCGGCGTATTCGGCGTAGACCTCGCGGTACGAGACGCGCGGCGTGTCGAGCGCGCCTTCGGTCAGGCGCGGGTCGCCCTCGGCAACCTCGCGGGGGATGGTGATCTCACCGCCGGTGCCCTCGATGCGCGGGGCCACGTCCGGGCCATACGGCGCGCTGCTGCCCGCGTCCTCATGTTGGCCGATGCCGCCAGGCGTACCCTCGGCCAGGTCGCCCGCTGCCCCCAGATTGTCCTGCGCCTGTTGGACGCCGGCTTGCGCCGCTTCCAGGGCCGCGTCGGGCGCGTTGGCCTGGGCGATGTCCGAGAGCGCGGCAGCGGCTTGCTGGACGGACTCGGCGGCTTCCGCCAGATCGTCAGTGTACATCTGCTGCGCGATCTCGCGGAACTGCTCGGCTAACTCGGCGTCGCTGGCCTGGAGGTTGGCGGCCAATTCCTCGAAGGCGTCGGCCAGGGCCAGTAGCTCCTCGGCGGTGAGGGGATCGCCGCTGACCGGGTCGGTGAGGTCGCGCAGATATTGGGCGGCGGCCTCCAGGTCGCCGCGTTGCAGCGCCGCGCTCAACGGTTCGACCACGGCCTCGGTGGAGAGGGGAGCGGCCTCGCGCATCTGCTGCATTTGGGCGGCGGCCTCGGCGGAGCGGAGGGCCTGGAGCGCCTGCTCGGCTTCGTGGAGAGCGGCCTGCTGTTCGGCGGGCGTGCTCTGGCGATCCTGGAGCGTGGCGAGGGCCGCGTCGAGGGCCTGGAGCGCGGCTTCGCGCTCGGCCTCGGCGAGCGCGTCGGATTCGGCGAGGGCCTCGCGGATGGCGAGTAGCTCCTCGGCTGCCGCGTCGGCGGCCTCGCGCTCGGCGATCTGCCGGGTGAGCACCAGTTCCTGGGGATTAGGCAGCGCCAGCGCGAGGGTCAGCAGCGCGGCGACTGCCAGCGTGCCACGCATCAGAGCGCGGGGGGGGCGGAGCGGGAACGCGGCGCGGGGGTCGCTGTGGCGCACCGCGGTCAGCGTCTCTTGGGCCTGAAGCGGCACCATAGCCGGGAGGGCCGCAATCTGCCCACGCGCCAGTTCCCACGCGGTGGTGAGCCGTTCCGCCAGGCCCAGCGCGCGCTCGAGGCGGCGCAATCGCTCCGGTAGGGGGCGCGGCCAGGCATAGCCGAGCAGCGCGCCGAGGGGAATCGCTATCATCAGCAGCGCCACCAGGCCCGTCAGCAGGTGCAGGCGATACCAGAGCGGCGTCAGGCGGCCCAGGAGGGCCAGCGCCAGGCCGAGACTCAGCGCGCCGCAGATGCTCCAGGTCGCGCCGATGACGGCCCCGCGTTGGCGGAGCGCGCGGGTGAGGCGGGCGATTTCGTAACGCAGTTGGGTGTCCATCACGCGCGGGCCGGTTTGTTGAGGTGCTGGATGCAGAAGAACAGGAAAAAGATGGTGGCGGCCAGGGAGAGCAGGGTGTAGACAATCCACGGGGAGGGCAGGTAGAGCGTGCCCAGGGTCGCGCCGCCCATGCCATAAGCCTGGCGGACGGGCAGCCGCAAAATCAGCCAGGTGCCTTCTTCCAGCCCAAACGCCTGGGTGACGCCCGCCGCAGCGATGGGGTTCAGCATCGAGAGGATGACCCAACTGTATTGAATCAGGCCGTTGAGCCAGACAGGCAGGCTGATGGTGGTGCTATAATACCAGGCATCGTAGAACGTGCCGAAGACCGCCGCGCCGGTAAAGAAGACGGGGATAGCGGCAAAGTTGAGGCCGAAGAAGATGAGGACAGCGACGATGGATTTGTTGACCAGGGAGGAGAGGAAGAGTGCCCACGAGATTTTGACCAACATCGTCACCAGCAGGAAGACAACGGTGAGCGCGAGTTCGATGGGCATCACGCCGCCCATCCAGAAGCCCGTCATCAGCAGCGGCAGGGGGGCCAGCAGATAGACCATCCCGGTGAGCAGCGCCGCGCCCAACTTGCCGAAGATGATGTCCCGGCTGCGGAGCGTGGTCGTCACCAGCAGATCGAGCGTGCGGTTGTCGCGCTCGCCGGCCAGCGAACCGAGCGCGCCGATGGGCACCAGTTGGCTGGCGGTCAGGATCAGCAGCACGCTGGAGAACCAATAGAGCACGCGGCCCTGGATGAACAGGTCGAGCATAGAGATCGTGACGGTCTGGTCGAAGCGGGTGATGATGGTGGAGAGGGCGGTGATCAAAGTGAAGCTCAGGGTCAGAATACCCACGCCCAGGAGATACAGAGTGAGTAACCAGAAAAAGCGATGTCTGCGCACGCTGCCATAGAGATGGCGGACGAGTAAAGGATTCATTGGGTCTCCCTAACTGTTTGGTAGAATTATACCTGGGTCTGGGGAGCGAGGCAAGCCCGCCACCGCGCCGAAATGGAACCTTGTAGCAACTTTGAACGTCTTATAGAATAGAGACGAAGCCCACGTGAGACGTACTGCGTGGCCCAAAACCTAAACTCAGGAGGTGGATGATGAAACACTACTATTGGATTCTGATCGTGATGTTGTTGTTGGTTGCTTGTGGGACGCCCGCTACGCCGACCGCCCCGGTTGATTCGCCGTTAGGGACACCGGCACGCGGTGATTCGCCGCTTTCGCCGCCGGACTCGCCGGCGCAGCAGCGCGCGGTAGATGCGCTCACGCCGTTAGTGGCGGCTCAATTAGGGATAGCGCCGGAGGCTTTGCGCATCGTCGAGATGGAGCAAGTCACCTGGAGCGATGCCAGCCTGGGATGCCCGCAACCGGATCACATGTACGCGGATGTGCTGACGCCCGGTTGGCACGTGGTCTATGAAGATGCAGAGGGGCACAGCTACAATGTTCATACGGGCGAAGATCTCGAAAACTTTGTCATCTGCGATGTGCCGGCACCGGATTCTCGCGCGCCAGAGGCTGAACCGGGGCAGGGTAATCCCGCCGTTGAAGCCGCGCTGAATCTCTTGATACGGACTCTGGATGCCCCGCGCGACGAATTAGAGGTGCTCTCAAGTGAAGCGCGGGAGTGGCCTGATACGTGTCTGGGCTGCCCCGGCGTCGAGGAGATGTGCGCGATGGTCATCACGCCCGGCTACCGCATCGAGATTATGTACGAAGGCATCGAGCACGTCGTGCATACCGACGCGACCGGAAGATCCGCGCGGTTATGCGGCACCCTCCGATAAGCGCGTCGCCGCGCCGTTGAGCTTGCCCCTTTTGGGAAGGCGGGTATACTCAACGCAATGGAGTTGCGTTGGTCAAGCCCACTCCAGACTCCCGCTCTGAACAGAGCGGGAGTCATTTAGCGTTAGGAACCGCGTAAATCAGGCCCCGATGGGCCTTATGACTATCGAGGACAAGCGATGCCCATTTACGAATACTACTGCCCGGACTGTCACGGGCGATTTCAACATCTGGCTAAGACCATCGATGCCGCGCCCCCGCCCTGCCCGCGCTGCGCCCATACCGGGGTGCAGCGCATGGTCTCGTCTGTCAACGTGATCCACCGCAGCGCGCACCACGAGCGCGCGCTGCGCCAGGAATCCGAGCAGATCGACGCGGAGAATCCCCGCGCCGTCGCGCAATTCCTCCAGGAGTCGGGGCGGCTGGCCGATGCCGAGGGCGTCTATGGCAGCCAGGCATATCAAGAGCTGCTGTATCGCCGGGCCGAGGGCGCGAGTGAGGCGGATGTGGCCGATCTGGTGGATAACTTGGCGGCAGAGATGCAGGACAGTGACGCCTCGCGGATGGCCGGCGCGATGGTGTTCTCCGATCAGGTGGAAAATCGGATGCAAGCCGAAGGCCCCCCAGAAGATCATGATCACGCCACGGATGGGGCGCGCGGCAAAGCGTCGTCACGTTCAGCGGATAATCTGGGGTGGGGCTGACGCCAGGGCGCGTGATTTTCAAAAAAACAATAACAGGAGGTGTTTATGGATAATCCCTTTTGGCAGCACGTCAATGATCTCTTTGCCCAATTGCAGGGTCGCCGCCTGCGCATCTTTATCGTGGTGTGGGTGGTGCTATTCCTGATGGGATTGGCTTGCGCTCTGGGCTGGATTCGCGTCCCCACCGGAACGCGCCCCCCAGATGCCGTGCCCACTGTAACCCCGGCGGAACCGACCGTCACGCGCCCCGTCCCTGATGAGCAGGGCTTCATCACGTTGCCCACCCCCACGCCGGAGCCTCACAGTGGGATCTCCGCGCCCCCGTTGCCCTGGGGCGATTTCGGCTATGGCATCGCGGCGCACATCTACGAACCCGAAGTGACGATGAACATTATCCGCAACCAATTGGGGCTGACGTGGGTGAAGCAGCAGATTCGCTGGGATCACTTCTCGCCGGCGCGGGGGGAGATGGATTGGAGCGGCTACGATCCCGTGATGGAGGCCGCTGAGGCCCAGGGCCTCAAGATGCTGTTGAGCGTCGTCGGCGCGCCCGTCTGGTCGCGCTCCTACTTCGACGATAACCCGGAGGCCGCCCCGCCCGACGATCTGACGCTCTACGCCGAGTTCCTGGGCGATCTGGTGGAGCGTTACCCGGGCCGCATCCACGCCATCGAGGTGTGGAACGAGCAGAACCTCGACCGCGAGTGGGATACCGCCGAAGGCGTCAACGCCGCGCGCTATGTGGAGATGCTGCGCTTGAGCTATCAGGCCATCAAGAGCCGCGATCCCAACATCATTGTCATCAGCGGCGCGCTCTCGCCGGTTGGCGGATCGGCCACCGACCCCAACAATCCTAACCGCGTGATCTATATGGACGACTTTGTGTATTTCCAGCAGATGATCGACGCGGGCTTCCTGGGCTACACCGATTGCGTGGGCGCGCATCACAACGGCATCAATTTGCCGCCCGACGTGGCCTGGGATGACGGGTACAACAATCCCGACGCTGTTTTCCGGGGGCCGTTCGACAATCCGCATCACTCGTGGTCGTTCAAGAGCACGCTGTGGGGCTATCACGAGATGATCCAGGCGGCCGGCTACAACACGCCGCTCTGCGTGACCGAGTTCGGATGGGCCTCGTCCGAGGGGATGGGGGGCACGCCGCCGGGCTTCGAGTTCGCCGACGATAATTCCGTGGAAGATCAGGCGCTGTGGAACGTGCAAGCGTTCCAGTTGATGCGGCAATGGGGCTTCGTGCGGTTGGCCTTCCTCTGGAACCTCGACTACTCTGTGCGCGGCGGCAGTCCTACAGACCCCAACGCGCCGTATGGGATTGTGGATATGGCCGGCGCGCCGCGTCCCGCGTTCGGCGCGATAGCGGATATGCCCAAAATCCCCTAGATGATGCTGCGTTCCCCGCGTTGGCGACTGGCGTTGCTCGGCGGCTTGGTGGCCCTGTTGATTATAGGATGGGCCATGTTGCCGCGCCCTGCCGCCGTGCCCGCGCCCGATCCCACGCCCACATCATGGCCGGTACCGCGTCACTTTGACGGGCCGGAAGTAGGCGTCAACGTTCACATGTGGTGGGATCCCTGGGCGGCGGTGCGCCGGGATTGGCGGCTCATCGAGGAGGGCGGCTTCACCTGGGTCAAACAGCGCCTCGCCTGGTTGGATGTGGAAGGCGCGGGGCCGGGCCATTATGCCTGGAACATCCCCGACCGGATTGTGGACGAGGCGGCGCGGGCCGGTGTCCAGGTGCTCTTCCGCGTGGACAAGGCTCCGGTGTGGGCGATGAGCGCGGACGAAGCCGCGCCGCCCTTCGACGTGGCGGCCTTCGGCGCGTTCTGCAACGTGTTGGCGACGCGGTATGCCGGGCGCGTGGCCGCCTATCAGGTGTGGAACGAGCCGAATCTGGCGCGGGAGTGGCTTGGCCGGACGCCCGATCCCGCCGGGTATGTCGCCGCGCTGCGCGCGTGTTATGTGGGCATCAAAGCTGCTGACCCGCAAGCGTTGGTGATATCGGCCGGCCTGGCCCCCACCGGCTCCGGCCCGCCGGACGCGCTGCCCGATGTGGACTACCTCGAAGCGATGTATGCTGCCGGAGCCGCGCCCTACTTTGACCTGCTCGGTCTCAACGCGCCCGGTTACGCTGCCCCCCCCGAAATTGCCCCCGATGTGGCCGCCGATCCCGACGCGGGCTATGGGGGGCAAGCCTTTTTCTGCTTCCGCCACGTCGAGACCACGCGCGCCAT
>SLSP01000292.1 GCA_007130345.1 Thermoflexales bacterium | reverse complement strand
GTGGAGATTTCGGCGTAGGCCACGCCCGCGCGCTCCCCCTCGATGACCACCGCCGCCAGGTAGTTGGCGCGCTTCTCATCCAGCATCGCCGGCTCCGTGAGCGTGCCGGGCGTCACCACGCGCTCCACGCGGCGCTCCATCGGCCCGCGCCCGTCGGATTCGCCCACCTGCTCGGCGAGGGCGACGCGGTAGCCCTTCTCGATGAGGCGGGCGATGTAGCCCTCCACCGCGTGATGCGGCACGCCCGCCATCGGCACGCGCTGCCCCTTCGCCACCGGGCGCGAGGTCAGCGTGAGGTCGAGTTCGCGCGCGGCAAGTTCGGCGTCCTCGTCGAAGGTCTCGTAGAAGTCGCCGAGCCGGAAGAAGAGGATGGTATCCGGATACTGGGCTTTCAAATTCAAATACTGCTGTCGAACGGGGGTGGGTTTGTGTTGGCTCATAACTTTGGGCGTCCTATGGATGGGTTCGGGTCACGCGGTGCGCTAAATGTGTCATCATCGCTGCCAGGGCAATCAGTGATTCTATTCATACCCCGGCTTTGGATAAAGTCACGGGATAAACAAACGTTGACTCCCGCGATAAATATCCAGGTCGAACAAGATTTCTGCTAATCGGAGAACACAGCGCCGGCGATATGGCGCGTCAGAACGCAAGCGTTGTGGATCAGCCAATGTAATGACCGGTAACGCATCCGGCAAGTTGGCCTCACGTAACGTGGCTTCCAATGATTGTGGTTCATGCATAGAGCGATTCGCGGTCAACAAGACCAACTGATGCTCTTGACAATGCCGCCAGATAACGGCATCGCTGAGATCTTCAGACAATCCCTGTTCTGCAAAGGTGGTCAGCTTCAGTTCCAATAGCTCTGTCCATCCCATTTGAATCAGCCCAGAGAACAACCATTCGGCTTGCCCTTGCGTGTCATGATCAGCCATTAACGTGATCATAAGCCATACTGTAGCCGGTTTTGTTGTTGCAGTTCGCGGAATCGGCGACGTTTCGGTGTCTCTGGCAGAGATTGGATATGCGCGCGCAACGTGCGTTGTTGTTCGGCGTAATAGCGACGCAATTCTTCGTTTTGCTGCAAAACCTGCACGTATTCGCTCAATACCGAGGCTTTGTTTTCTTGGATATAGGCCAGAGCAGCTTCAACCTGCGCGGGAGATAGGCGCAACTCTTCGGCAATTAAATGCGCCGGCCACTGCGCCAGAACATAATCCACCAGCAAATACAACGTCACGCGCGTACCGGCAATGACTAATCCTCGCTCGGTGCGCACAACGCCCGTGTTTTCCTGCGTACCCTCGACAATAGCTTTGTAATCTGCGGTCATCATTCCACCTCTACACCGATTTTTATGCACTACCCCTGAGTATAGCACACATCGCCGGGAACTGCACCTGACGCCAAGCGGTTTTGGGTCTCCAGGATTTCGCCGGATAAATCGAAGGTTTCCCTCTGGATGTGACCGCCTTCGCCGGCGGCAGCCACAATTTGCGCTTTGAGCAACACAATCTTGCATGCGCAAATTTCAACGTGTTCCTGGATGATGTTTCTCTGGAAATAGCCGCTGATATCCCCTGGCTCAGTGAAACCCCCACAACCGGTTGGTTGGGTGCCTACGGCGATTTCGAATCCATCGCCGTCACCTTCGATGCCAACGCGCTCGCGGCCGGCGTCTACACCGGTACGCTCCGCGTTGCCAGCGATACGCCCTACAGCCCGCAGGGTGTCCCCGTCGAACTCACCGTCGGGACAGATTACGCCTCCGCGCAGGACGGCAACTGGACCGGTACGGCCTGGCCCGGCAGCACGGGGACGCCCACGGCCAACGACATCGTGACGGTCACCACCGGCACCACCGTCACCGTGGATAGCGTCTCGGCGCAGTGCTACGGCCTGTACGTCGAACCCGGCGGCACGCTGATTATCCCGCAGGGCAGTGATCTCACCGTCGAAGGCTACGTCGAGAACCACGGTAAGCTGGTCGAGACGAAGTCCGTCTCCGGCGCGACCGAGTTCCTGCATCTGCGCAACCAGGCGGGCGATGAAACCCACTACTACGGCGCGACCATCACGCCCGATGGCAATATGGGCCAGGTCGAAGTCGCCATCCGGGGGAACCAGGCGTGTACCACCAATGGCCCGGATGACACCGTGAACCGCTGCTTCGACATCACGCCGGGCACGGTGCAGACGGCGGACATCCGTTTCTTCTACCTGGATGCCGAAATCCCCGCCGCGCTTGATGCGAATACGATGCAGGTCTGGCACTGGAGCGGCACATATCCCTGGGGTGTGGCCGGCGCATCTTACGCGATTGACAGCGCCGGGGACTACTGGTGGATCGACGCGCAAGATGTCAGCGGTTATTCCCTCTTCGTCATCTCGTCTAAATCCGCCGGCCCCACCGCGTTGAGACTCACCGGCCTCACGGGGCAGGGCGGTCTATTGACCGTGATGCTTGTCTTTGGCTTGCTCGCGGCAGGCACGCTGGCCCGGCGCAAACGCCGCTAAACGTCAGCTTCATCCACACATCACACCGGGGCCGCTCGCAATGAGCGGCCCCGGTGTGGTGAAACGAGCCTCATAAGTGCGCGGCCTCAATTCTCCAAAAGCAGCGCGCTCTTCCCCCCTGTGATGCGCTTCCGCTTTTTGACCGTCAGCAGTTTCTCCGCCTGTACCGCTTTGATAATCCGCGTGATGGCTGTGGAGGAACCGGCCAGGAGCATCTGCCCGCCAGGGGCTAGATGCGCGGCGGCCTGCTGCACGGTGTGCGCGATGGCCGCTTCGCCCTCGGATTCGCGGATCACGCCGGCAATGAGGTCGGCGGCGTGGGGCGCGTCGAGGGTGAGGCCCGCGCAGTGTACTTGCGTGACGCGCTCTGGCGGACAGCCGTTGCTCGCCAGGTTGCGCGCGGCGTAATGCAGGCTCAATAGGTCGCGGTCGGCCAGCGTGATGCGCGCCGGCGTCCAGCGTTGCCAGAGCGCGACCGGCACGTATCCCTGGCCGGGATGGATCCCCAGCACCCGCGCCTCACGCGGAACGTCGGCGGTGTCCAGCAGCTTGAAGAGCGCGCGCGTCTCGTAGCTCAGAGAGTCGAATTCCGGCAAGCCCCGCGCTGTCTCTAAGGTCATCGCCAAGTCTTCTGTGGCGATTTCGACGGTGTCGCGGTGATAGAGACCGCGTTCCAGCCCGGTGG
>SLSP01000026.1 GCA_007130345.1 Thermoflexales bacterium | reverse complement strand
CGGCGCGTAGATGCTCTTGTAGCGCCCGTCGCTCGACGCGCCGATGCCGCGAATCACGGCGTAGATGTGGTCGCCGTCGCGCTCGGCGTCGTTCAGGCGTTTGAGCGCCAACATCCCGATCCCCTCTCCCGCCAGCATCCCATCGGCTTGCGCGTCGAAGGGACGGCTCTCGCCGCGTTTGGAGAAGGCCGGGGTCTTGCTGAAGCACATAAAGGTGAAGGGCGAGTTGTCGGTATCCACCGCGCCGGTGAGCATCATATCGGCGCGGCCCTCCACCAGTTGACTGAGCGCCACCTGCACCGCCGCGAGGCCGCTGGCGCAGGCCGCGTCAACGGTGGCATTCATCCCGCCGAGGTTGAGGCGGTTGGCGATGCGCCCGGCGATGACGTTGCCGAGCAGGCCGGGGAAGGCGTTCTCGTTCCAGCCGACGTAGGCGCGCTTCATTTTCTCGACGATGCGGTCGGCGTCCTCTTCCGCGAGGCCGCTGCTGAGAAGGACTCTGCGCCAGACCGGGTATTGCAAGCGGGTCGCCAGCGGCTTGAGCAGCTTCAGCCCGCCGGAGACGCCCAACACCACGCCCACGCGGTCGCGGTCGAAGTCGCGTTCAGTCCCGTAGCCGGCGTCATCCATCACCTCCCGCGCCACCACCAGCCCCAGGAGTTGCGACACGTCGGTCACTTCCAGCGCGTTGGGCGGCAGGCCGAACTCCAGCGGATCGAAGTCCACGTCGGGGATGAAGCCGCCGCGCTTGCAGTAGGTCTTATCCTCGGCGGCGGGGTCGGGATCGTAGTAGTCGTCAATATCCCACCGCGAGGGCGGCACATCGGTAATGCTATCCACTTTATCCAGGATATTGTTCCAGAACTCGCGGGCGTCGCGCGCTCCGGCGAACAGGCCCGCCTGGCCGATGATGGCGACGGGCGTAGTGTGTAAGGTGGTCATAGAGCCTCCTAATGGACTCAGGTTTCAGGATGCCGGACTCAGGTAGCGTTCGTAGGTTATAACACCGTTGCGGGAGGAGAGTTACGCGGGGGGAAAATCAAAAGGCCGCCCCTGGAAGGGACGGCCCTGGTGCAGATCGAATACATAGCTCGAAGGGGAACGTCAGTTCCCCGGCTCAATGCACAGTCGCGGATCTGGCGATCCGCTCTGAGCGCAGCTAACCGAGCAGAGTCTTGAACAATCTCAGCAGGTCTAATTTTGCTCGGTTTGGTTTTTGAGCAATTTTCAATCTACTGAAGCTCAACAATTAACCACGTTGACGGCCAGCCCGCCTTTGGAGGTCTCCTTGTACTTATCCTGCATATCCAGGCCGGTCTGGCGCATGGTCTCGATGACGCGATCCAGGGGGACGCGGTGGCTGCCATCGCCGTGCAGGACGGCCAGCCGGGCCGCCGTGATCGCTTTGGCCGCGCCCATCGCGTTGCGCTCGATGCACGGCACCTGCACCAGCCCGCCGACCGGGTCGCAGGTGAGGCCCAGGTTGTGCTCCATGCCGATCTCGGCGGCGTTCTCGATTTGCGCGTTGCTGCCGCCCATCACCGCCGCCAGGCCCGCCGCCGCCATCGAGCAGGCGACGCCCACCTCGCCCTGGCAGCCCATCTCCGCGCCGGAGAGCGAGGCGTTCCGCTTGTAGAGCATCCCGATGGCGCCGGCGGTCAGCAGGAACGTCCGCACGCCGGCCGCGTCGGCCCCCGGCAGGAAGCGCAGGTAGTAGGCCAGCACCGCCGGGAGGACGCCGGCCGCGCCGTTGGTGGGGGCCGTCACCACGCGCCCGCCGGCGGCGTTCTCCTCGTTGACCGCCAGGGCGAACACGCTCGCCCAATCGAGTGGGCTGAGGGGGTCCTGCGCGGCGCGCGGCGATTGCAAGGCGTGAGCGGCGCGGGCCGCCCGGCGTTGGACGTTGAATCCGCCCGGCAAAACGCCCTCGGCGCGACAGCCGCGCTCGATGCAGGCCTCCATCACCGCCCAGACCTGATCCAGCCCGGCGTCGGTGGCGGCGGGCGCGCGCCAGGCCGCCTCGTTCTCGCGCACGAGCGCGGCGATGGACAGCCCGGCGCGCTGCCCGATGTCGAGCAATTCGGCCGCCGAGCGGAACTCGTAAGGCACGGGCGCGGTGGGCTGCGGCTCGCTCCCGCCCGTGTGACCGGCGGCGCTCTCGGCTGCGCTCACGATGAAGCCGCCGCCTACCGAATAGAACTCGTCGGTCGCCAGCGCCACGCCGCCCGCATCCAACGCGATCAGGCGCATCCCGTTGGGGTGTTGGGGCAGGCAGACGTTGTGCCGGTAGACCAGGTCGGCGGCCTCGTCGAAGGGGATCGCCGCCCGGCCGTTCAGGTGGAGGGCGCGCGCGGCCCTGACCTGCGCGACGATGTCATCCACCGCTGCCGGCGCGATCTGGTCGGGTCGCTCTCCGGCCAGGCCCAGGATCACGGCCTTGTCGGTGGCGTGGCCCTGACCGGTGGCGGCGAGCGAGGCGAACAACTCGACGCGCACCCGGCGCACCTGCGGGAGCAGCCGATGCGCGTCCAAATCCTGCACGAAGCGCCGCGCCGCCCACATCGGCCCGACCGTGTGCGAACTCGAAGGCCCAATGCCGATTTTGAAGAGATCGAAAACGCTTAACATGATGTCATCCTACCTCAAAAGTCACCCAGTAGTTCCCGAAAGAACGGCTCAAGTATAGTGAGTTTTGAGAGGAGGGCAAAATTTTCAACGCTACCCCGCCACCCGCGCCAGCAGCATCCCCTTCTCTACCTGCGCGCCGACCTCCACCGCGAGCTTCTCGACGCGGCCGGCGCACGGGGCGCGGAGTTGCATTTGCATCTTCATCGCCTCCTGCACGACCAGCACGTCCCCCTCGCGGACGACGTCCCCGACGCGCGCCGGTACCTCCACGATGAGGCCCGGCATCGGCGCGGCGATGTCGCCGGCCGCCGCGCTGCTCCGCCCGCGCAAGGCCCGCCGGAACGCCGGCTCGACCTGGGCCAGCACCCGCCGCCCGCCGATCAGCACCTCGTAGGCGTCGCGCGCGCGGCTCAGGTAGACCTCCACGCTCTGATTGTCGCGGCTGAACTGGTGCAGGCCGTTCCCGTTGAGCGAGACGAGATCGCACGCCACCGGCTCGCCATCGAGAAACAGCCCCGCCGCCGTAATCTTCACCTGATACTCTTGCTCCCCTATCGTCACCGCGTAAGTGGACAT